>NZ_QAIM01000172.1:0-1783 GCF_003061035.1 Acidovorax sp. HMWF018 | reverse complement strand
CCCGTTCGCCAAGGGCGGCAAGGTGGGTCTGTTCGGCGGCGCTGGCGTGGGCAAGACCGTGAACATGATGGAACTCATCAACAACATCGCCAAGGCCCACAGTGGTCTGTCGGTGTTCGCTGGTGTGGGCGAGCGAACCCGTGAAGGGAACGACTTCTATCACGAAATGGCCGATTCCGGCGTGGTGAACCTCGAGAAGCTCGAAGACTCGAAGGTCGCCATGGTGTACGGCCAGATGAATGAGCCCCCAGGCAACCGTCTGCGCGTGGCCCTGACCGGCCTGACCATCGCGGAATCCTTCCGTGACGAAGGCCGTGACGTGCTGTTCTTCGTGGACAACATCTACCGCTACACGCTGGCCGGTACCGAAGTGTCCGCTTTGCTGGGCCGTATGCCTTCCGCCGTGGGCTACCAGCCTACGCTGGCCGAAGAAATGGGCCGCCTGCAAGAGCGTATTACGTCCACCAAGGTCGGTTCGATCACTTCCATCCAGGCCGTGTATGTGCCAGCGGATGACTTGACCGACCCATCGCCTGCCACGACGTTTGCTCACTTGGACTCCACCGTGGTGTTGTCGCGTGACATCGCTTCGCTGGGTATCTACCCCGCCGTGGATCCTCTGGACTCCACCAGCCGCCAGCTGGACCCGAACGTGGTGGGCGAAGACCACTACACCACGGCCCGCGCCGTGCAAGGTACGCTGCAACGCTACAAGGAACTGCGCGACATCATCGCCATCCTGGGCATGGACGAACTGGCTCCTGAAGACAAGCTGGCCGTGGCCCGCGCTCGCAAGATCCAGCGTTTCCTGTCGCAGCCTTTCCACGTGGCCGAAGTGTTCACGGGTTCGCCAGGCAAGTACGTTCCCCTGTCGGAAACCATCCGCGGTTTCAAGATGATCGTGAACGGCGAATGCGATCACCTGCCAGAGCAAGCGTTCTACATGGTGGGCACCATTGACGAAGCCTTCGAAAAGGCCAAGAAGGTGGCCTGATGAGCCGTCGGCCGGGCAGCCCATGGCAGCGCGGCCTTCAGCAATCAAGCAACCCACCTTTTCCTAGGAGCAATGATGAACACCATCCACGTTGATGTGGTCAGTGCCGAAGAGTCCATCTTCTCCGGTGAAGCGCGTTTTGTCGCTCTGCCCGGCGAAGCTGGCGAACTGGGCATCTACCCCCGCCACACCCCGCTGATCACCCGCATCAAGCCGGGCTCGGTGCGCATCGAAATGGCTGACGGTGGCGAAGAGTTCGTTTTCGTGGCCGGTGGCATTCTGGAAGTGCAACCCAACTGCGTGACCGTGCTGTCCGACACCGCCATCCGTGGCAAGGACCTGGACGACGAGAAGGCCAACGCAGCCAAGTCTGCAGCCGAAGAAGCGCTCAAGAACGCCAAGAGCGACATCGATCTGGCCAAGGCCCAGTCCGAGCTGGCTGTTATGGCCGCCCAGATTGCGGCACTGCGCAAGTTCCGCCAGAAGAAGTAAGCTTTTGCGAGCACCCTTGTGCGGCAAAAAACCCGGCAATGCCGGGTTTTTTTATTTCTGCGCCGTGTGGATGCCCTCCAGCATTGGCCTTGCCATGATGCATACGCTCCCCCCAGCCGTGGATTGCCATGAGTTCCGTTTGATGTGGATGGTCGGTGACTTTTAGCGCTGCTCCGAAACGAAACGGCTGCCCGCCAGACTAAAAAAGGCCGGGGCCCCTCACAGGGCCCCGGCCTTTTGCATTGGCAATTTTCACAAAGCCCTCATGCGGTCCGCATGGAGCCTCTGGCAATTACA
>NZ_QAIM01000171.1:0-13087 GCF_003061035.1 Acidovorax sp. HMWF018 | reverse complement strand
TTTGGGCGGATCTCACTGCGTGCGGTCCTTGATGTAATTGTGCTGGCCGCTCTAAGCCCATTCCATGTGTGCGCAAATCAGAAACACTCGATCTTGATGGTGCCGAAGAAGCTCTCAATTGCACCATTGGTAAAGCTGTGGTCCCGATGCACAAGCTCCGCTCATTAGTGCTGCACCTTGTAGTGCCATCCATAGTCGTAGTGAACCGTTTGTTCCCCTGTGCATGCGCAAGTTCGATCGTGCAGGAAACCATCTCAAAGGCCGGCAGCTTTGCCGTGCAGCACGCGACTATCTCGCGGTTGTAGAGTCAATGCGGACCGGCAGGCAGCTCTTCTAGGTCGATTCATGCCGAACTCGGCAACATCCTTTGATCGCTCCGATTGCAGTACCTCGCCCAATCGATCATCATTTGGCGGCGCTTTTCCAATGCATCCCCTCGGCGGTAGGCTGCCTCTACTTTGCTCTCGATTGCATGAGCAAGTGCTTGTTCAGCCAACTCTCGTGGGTAGTTCGTCGACTCACCGACCCAATCGCGAAAAGTGGAACGGAAGCCGTGCGGAACAGCATCAACTTTCATCCTTCGCATCAGAAGCGTCAAAGTCATGTCGGACAGAGGGCTTCCTTTGCTAGATGCAAATACCAAATCACAGTCTGCGCCACGGGGCAATGACTTTAACAACGCCAGAGCCGAAGGACTCAACGGAACACGATGCTCCTTTTTCGCCTTCATGCGTTCTGCTGGAATTTTCCATACCGCAGACTTCATGTCTATCTCCGACCACTGAGCCCCACGGACCTCACCACTGCGTGCAGCACAGTAGATTGCGAACTCAAGGGCGCGGGCCCCGGTACCAGGACGAGCACGCAGTTTTTTCATGAAGTCCGCCAGCTGGGAAGCGGGAAGAGCACGGTGGTGTTTAACCTTCTGAATCTTTTTGGGTGCGGCAAGCAGTTGATCCAGATGGCCTCTCCAACGCGCCGGGTTGTCGCCTGTCCTGTATTTGCGCACGGTCGCCCAATCAAGCACGCTTTCAATCCTCCCTCGCAGGCGAGACGCGGTCTCCGTTTTGGTCGCCCAGATAGGCTCTAGCACCTTGAGCACTTGCTCCTGCTCAACATCCTGAACTAGCAAATTTCCAATGTGAGGAAAGGCATAGTTTTCTAACGTGGAAACCCACTGAGCACGATGTTTGGGGTTATCCCAACTTTGGCTGTGAGCATCGACATATGCCAGCGCAGCTTCCCTAAAGGTCTTCTGCGTTGCCTGTTGGGCCTTGAGACTACTTGCAACAGCAAGACGCTGAGCGATAGGGTCGACTCCTTGGCTGACCTGCTCTTTTGCAGCGCGCGCTTTGTCCCTCGCTTTTGCGAGCGTGACCTCGGGAAAGCCGCCCAAGCCCATGTGACGGCGTTTGCCACCAACCATCGTGCGCAATACCCACGAACGGGCTCCTGACTCCACTACATACAAATACAGTCCCGCCACACCGCCCACTGCATGGTGCCCGACGGCGGTCAAACGACCAACTTCCAATGCTGACAACTCTTTTGCTTTGCGCGCCATTGCTCATCCTTTGATCAGCGTCCAACGGGGATCCGCGTCGCCCAATCAGCCCCACTATTTATACACCATTGTTTCTACCATAAAGCACTAGATTGCATTAGACAATATTGAACTTCATTGATCAGACGATTTGATCATTTCTTGAATATTTCTTTAAAAATCAAATACTTAGAACTTTTCATTACTCATCACTGATAGTCATTGAAACGACTTCAGGCGGACACAGTCTCCGCCAGTTCTTGGCCCGGCGCAGCTACAACAGCGAAATGTGCGCAAAGGCCAGTGCAGCAACATGTCTGTGGCTGACCACCCCTCACCCAACCCAATTCACAAGAACGCATCTGCCCCCTAGACTGCGTTTTTACTGAACCTTGCCGCATCCATGGGCAGGGTGGAGAAATTGGGTACGGGCCTGCGGCCTGAAGTGACCAGCCATGTCGAGGAGAGAAAGATGTTGTCGTCGGCCCTCTACGCATCGTTCTTTTTCACGGTGGCCCTGCTGGTCACCACCGCCTACTTCTTGATGGGTGGTCTGCCGCTTCTTACGCTGAAACATGACACCCCACTGGACGCGCGGTTCGTTCGGGGGTTTTTCAACGTGTACTACCGTGCTGCGTTCTGGGCGTCGCTGGGGGCGTTTGTCAGTTATGCGCTTTGGGGCAGGTACCCCTTTGCCATCGGCGTGGCGGTCAATGCCTGCATCGTCTCGCTGCTGCGCAAGCACTTGTTGCAAGCCATGCAGCAGCTCGGTGCACAGATCGAGGCGAGTAGCGACGGAGCGATTCACCACTTTCGCCGCGTGCATTCGGCGGCGCTCTTTGTCAACCTGGTTCAGCTGGTGGCGATCGTTTGGGGACTGTTGTGGTTGTCCCAGCAGCTCAAGTAGACCTGCCGGTGGGGTGCCACGCTGGGCCTGTGCCCTGCGTGTGGCCTTTCTTTCACCTCGCCAGTCCCGCTCCCTGCGGTGCGATGGGAGTCAAATCTTCAGGGCGGCATACCTCTTCGCTGTGCGCCAACCGAATCCACAGACCGGTGCGTTTGATGATGACGTAGTCCACGCTCACCGTTCTGCCTTTGTAGAGAAATTGCGTGCCGGGTTTGTACAGAATCATTCTTGTGATGTAGCGCGCTGGGATGGCTGGGTGATGAGGGCATCGCCCGTACCGCAATGGTGCCGACAGATGGACACTGGGGCTTCGCGGCTCGGCAAAAGGCCTACGGCGCAGTCGCTTTTTCACCCCCGTGTTGATGCCTTAGGGCGGGCAAAAAAAAGCCCGCAGGCTGCGGGCTTAACACTTGCGCGATGCAAGCGGGAGGGATGTCGAGGGGATCAACAGACCAATGTTAGGACGGTGACCAATGTGGGCATGTAGGACAGTACCGATTCCTCCAAGCTCCGTCGATCAGCAGCAGAAAGGGATCGTGGGTTAAGCGCCCGGGCAGCCCAACGTTCACGTTCCGTAAATCCTTGCGCAGCCCCGCCCCGTGGCCTTGGCCAGGTACATCGCGGAATCGGCCTTGCGCAGGAGTTCTTCGGCCTCGGTGCCGTCACCGGGCGACAGGACAATACCGATGGACGCGCCGATTTGCAGCGCATGCGCTTCGATCTCGGTGGGCCGGCCCAGGGCTTGAACCAGGCGGTCGGCCAGGCGGTACGCACTGTCACCGTCGGATACGCCCCGCTGCAGCAACGCGAACTCATCGCCGCCCAGGCGCGCCACCACATCGTCCCCGCGCGCGGCCTGCGTCAGTTGCCGGGCCACCCACACCAGCAACTGGTCACCTACGGCGTGCCCATGGCGGTCATTGACGGGTTTGAACCCATCCAGATCCACGTACAAGACAGCGAAGCCACGGCCCGACCGATGCACGTCGGTGGCTGCGGCCTGCAATGCTTGCAAAAAGGCGGTGCGATTGAGCAAGCCCGTCAGGCCGTCGTGCTCTGCCACATGGCGGATCTGCTGCTCGGCCTGCTTGCGCTGGGTGACATCGGTGAAGGTGCGCAGCGCGCCGCCGCCTTTGATGGGCACGGTCTGGACCTCCAGGATGCGGCCATCGGGCCGGGGACGGTCATACACCTGGGGCTGATCGACCCCGCCATTGCTGTGTCGCAGCAGGTCCTGCACTTCCTGCGATGCGCCCTGGAATTCGCCACGAGCCCGCAGGTAGGCCAGCACATTCACCAGCGTGGGCTTGGATGCCATCAGCTCGGCCGGCAGGTCCAGCAGTTCCATGGCCCGGCGGTTGCACAGCTCGACCACCCCCGTGGCGCTGATCTTGGCCACGCCCTGGTCCATGTGCTCCAGCGTGGCTTCGAGCAGGATGGATTTCTCCCGCAATTGCGCCTCGCTGTCGCGGGCGCTGCGTTCGGCCTGCGCCAGCAAGCGCTGCTGGCGCTTGAGCTCGGTGATGTCCACATGGGCGTAGAACACCGTGCCGTCGCTGCCCTGCTTTGCGATGACGCGGCTCCAGCGGCTGCGGGGCAAGGGCACCTCAAACGGCGCCCCAGCAAAACGCATGTGCTCCTGCAAGATCGACAGGCCGTCGTAAAAAGGCGCCATATCTCCCTGGCCTTCGACGGACCAGGCGTGGCGGTACACCTCGTCGAACGCTTTACCCGCGGCAGCCGTACGGTCCGACAGGCTATACATCTGCATAAAGGGCTGGTTGACCCACTGGATGCGCTGATCTTCGGCGCAGATCATCAGTCCATCGGGAATGCGGTCAAACAGTTCGGAGCTTTCAAACAGCGGACTGCGCAGGTAGCCGGGCTCATGGATGTCGGCCTCGGCCGGCGTGGCGAGCGTGGCTTGCGCGCTCTGCACCGGCAGCGCCTCGGCACGCCACACGCGCACCCGCCCCACGCCTTCAATGGGCAACGAAGACACATGCACGCGCAGCCCCCGGTGATCGAAGCTGTAGGGGCGGGTCTGCGCCCGGTGGCGCTCGACCCCAGCGGTGATGTAGCGCTCGATGTTGGGCAGCTCCTGGGCATCGAGCCGCTGGTTATAGAAGCGGCGCAGGTTGGCTTCGTAGGGCTCACCCTCGTACACATGCCCCTCGTGCTCCGGGAAGAACTTGAAGAAGGTCCTGTTCCAGGCCACCGTGCGGTCGCTGTCGTCAAACGCGCACAGCGCCACGTCCAAACCATCCAGAGTGTCACCCAGGGCACGGATGAGGCGGAGGCGAGAAGCGTCAGGCATGGTCAGGAGGTTGGATACGGCACTGTCAGCACAAGCCCGTGCAACACACTGGCCCAGGTGGCAAGGGGTCTGCCAACGCCGACGCACAGCGCCGGTCGTTCCATTGTGCAGAACCGACTTACAGCAAACCGTCTGAGGGCCACGGACAAGTTGAAGGCAGCGGTTTGTGTTGCGCCAGCACCACAATATCTTGATGCAAGTCAAGACTCAACCGAGACCAGCGCGGATGCTAGGCCCCGTCGTCGTTACGGCTGGAAACTGATCCATAGCTTGACCGGAACCCTGTCGCGCCTGCGTTCCGCTATGGTGGGTGTTTTGTACCCAGGAGCTAGCCGCATGATGAAAAAAACCACCCCTTTTGCCGTCGCCTGTTGCCTCGCCCTGGGAGCAGCTGTGACTGGATGTGCGGGTTACGGACAAACACCCGCACCACCCGCCAGCACGGCACCGACAGGCGCAGCGCCCGGAGGCATGTGCAATGCCCAGCCCGCGCAGTTTGCAGTGGGACAAAACAGCACGGCATCGATCGTGGAGTCTGCACGGCAGCGCTCGGGCGCGCAGACGGCGCGCATCCTGCGCCCAGGGCAAATCATCACCAAGGAATACGACACCCAGCGGCTGAACCTGGAGGTAGATGGCAATGGCCGCATCCTTGCGGCAAAGTGTGGCTGAGCTTGCCCCTGGCTGCCGAATGGCCTGAGGGCCTGCCAACAATCTCCCGGGAGATCACAAACCGGCTTTGATGGAGCCTCCCTCCGTCAGTCCGCCAGAAACAGCTCCTGCAGATCGCTCAGGAAGTCAAAGCCCCGCTCGGTAGGCCGTACACGCGCCATGTGGCGCTCGATCAGGCCCTTGCGCTCGGCAGCCTCCAGGCCCTTGGCGATGGTGGTCAACGGCAGGCCTGTGCGGGCCATGAAGTCCTGCAGCGCAAAGCCTTCGCGCAGGCGCAGGGCGTTGAGCATGTACTCAAACGGCAGATCGGTGCGGCGCACCTCGTCGTCCTGCGCCACGGCATGGCCTGCCAGGGCGTTGTCCATGTAGCGCGCGGGGTCCCGAAAGCGCACCTGTCGCACCACGCGGTGCGCAAAGCTCAGCTTGCTGTGCGCGCCCGCGCCGATGCCCAGATAGTCGCCAAATTGCCAGTAGTTGGTGTTGTGAAAACACTGGTGGCCCGGCTGCGCATACGCAGAAATCTCGTACCGCGCCATGCCCGCCTGCCCCGTCATCTCCGTGATCCGGTCAAGCATGGCGTAGGCCTGGTCGTCCTCGGGGATGGCCGGGGGGAACTTGGCGAAGTAAGTGTTGGGCTCAATGGTGAGGTGATAGATGGAGATGTGCGGCGGCTTGAAGGCCAGCGCGGTTTGCAGGTCCTGCTCCAGCTCTGGCAGCGTCTGGCCCGGCAGGGCGTACATGATGTCGAGGTTGAAGGTGTCGAAGGACGCAGCGGCCTCCTCCACCGCCGCCATCGCCTGGGCACGGTCGTGCACGCGGCCCAGGGCCTTCAGGTGCTGGTCGTTAAAGCTCTGCACCCCTACCGACAGGCGCGTGACACCCGCCGCGCGGAAGGCGCGAAAACGGTCTTTCTCGAACGTACCGGGGTTGGCCTCCATCGTGATCTCGCAATCTGGCTCCAGCCGCAGACGGGCGCGGATGTCGCCGATCAAACGGTCGATGGCTGCGGGCGAAAACAGGCTGGGCGTGCCGCCGCCAATGAAGATGCTGTGCACGGACCGCCCCCAGACCAGGGGCAGCGCGGCCTCCAGGTCGGCCATCAGAGCATCGATGTAGCGCTGCTCGGGCACCTCGCCGCCGGAGGCATCCGCGCGAAATTCGTGCGAGTTGAAGTCGCAGTACGGGCATTTCTTGAGGCACCAGGGCAGGTGCACGTACAGAGACAGGGGCGGCAGGCTGGGCAGCTGCAACAGGCCCGGGCGCATGTAGTGCTGGATGTCGCGCACCACGGCAGGTTCGGCCTCGGCCTGTGGCGTGATCGGAATATGAACCACGGTCAGCGCCCTTCTACAACCAGCGTTCGCGCATCAGCGCCAGCATCTGTGCGGCCGATCGGCCCCGGTGGCTGTGGGCGTTTTTCACCTCCACGGGCAGCTCGGCAAAGGTCTTGCCGAACTCGGGGATGAACATCACGGGGTCGAAGCCGAAGCCGTTGCTGCCCCGGGGTTCGGTGGTGATCTCGCCCACCACGCGGCCCACGGCGATCAGCGGCTCCGGGTCTTGCGGGCTGCGCACGGCGACCAGGGTGCTGACCATGGCGGCGCGGCGATTGGTCACGCCTTGCAGTTGCTCCAGCAGGGCGCGCACGTTGTTGTCGTCGCTTTTCTCGTAGCCGAACTGGGTGCAGTAATACGCGGTGTCCACGCCCGGCAGGCCGCCAAAAGCGTCCACACACATGCCGGCATCGTCGGCCAGCGCAGGCAAGCCCGTGTGTTCGGATGCAAACCGTGCCTTGGCCAGGGCGTTTTCGACAAAGGTGCGGAAGGGCTCCTCGGCCTCACCCACACCCAGGTCGGCTTGGCGCACCAGTTCCACGCCCAGGGGCGCAAACATGGCCTGCAACTCGGCCAGTTTGCCGCGGTTGTTGGATGCTAGAACAATTTTCATGGTCAAAATGGCCGCAAGCGCTAGTGAAATATGCGCAAGCAGCTATCAATTAAGGAGTATTTTGCAGGGCCTGCTGCTGCAGCTGCACCAGCTGGGCGATGCCCTGTTCGGCCAGCCCCAGCAGTTGGTCCATCTCGGCGCGGGTAAAGGCCACGCCTTCGGCTGTGCCCTGCACCTCCACATAGTGGCCTGCGCCCGTCATCACGACGTTCATGTCGGTGTCGCAATCCACGTCTTCCACATATTCCAGGTCCAGCAGCGGCGTGCCCTGCACGATGCCCACCGAGATCGCCGCCACGGGCTGCAGCAGCGGCGACTGGGCGATCTTGCCGCTGGCCAGCAGCTGGTTGACCGCATCCTGGGCCGCGACCCAGGCGCCCGTGATGGCGGCGGTGCGCGTGCCGCCATCGGCCTGGATCACGTCGCAGTCGAGCTGGATGGTGCGCTCGCCCAGCAGTTGGAGGTCAAACACGGCGCGCAGGCTGCGGCCGATGAGGCGCTGGATCTCCTGCGTGCGGCCGGTCTGCTTGCCCCGTGCGGCCTCGCGGTCGCTGCGGGTATGGGTGGCACGCGGCAGCATGCCGTACTCCGCCGTGACCCAGCCCTCGCCGCTACCGCGCTTGTGCGGGGGCACACGCTCTTCCACAGAGGCGGTGCAGAGCACCTTGGTGTTGCCAAACTCGATCAGCACCGAGCCTTCGGCGTGCATGGTGTAGTGGCGCGTGATGCGCACAGGGCGCAGTTGGTTGGCGGCGCGGTTGCCGGTGCGGATGAAGGTGGTCATGTGATTCTCTGTATGGAGCGGGTCGCCCACCTGCGTCATGAGGTGGGCGATGGAAGGCGAAAAAACCTGGTTCCATGCATTCGCATGGAGGGAGCCTGGATGCAACCCACAGCGCCGATGGCAGTTCAGGCCTTGCGGGCAGCAGAGCGACGGATGGCTTCGTTGATTTCGGCGATCGACCGCTCGATGGCCGCATCGTCCAGGTCATCCACAAGCCCATCGAGCGGGCCCGCCTGGATGGTGGACGCAAACACGTCGTCGCTGATGCTGTCCGTGGACACCCCCTGGGTGGACTCGAACGCATCTGGCGTCTCCCACTCCAGAGCCACCACGGTCACGTTGTCACTGCTGTCCCCGGCTTTGCGAAGGGCATCTTCCACCAGCTCGGGCACAGCGTGCGACACGGTGTTGCGGCCCAGCTGCTTGGCGATGTCTTCGTCGCTGAGCGTGCCCCACAGGCCGTCTGAGCACAACAGAATGCGGTCGCCCTGCTCCAGGTACACAGGGCCGGTGATGTCGTAAATGGGCTTGGTGGGCGAACCCAGGCAGGTGAACAGCACGTTGCGGTTGATCTTGTCCAGACCAGGGGGCGGCGTGTTGCGCAGCTCCATGTACGAGTGGTCCCGCGTACGGGTCAGCAGATCGCCATCGCGCACCATGTACAGGCGCGAGTCTCCGCAATGGATCCAGGTGGCGGTACCGGCCTGCAACACCGCCGCGACCAAGGTGGTGCGCGGTGTGTCAAGCATGCCTTTCTCTGTGGCGTAGCGCAGGATCTGGTGGTGTGCCGCGAGCAACGCGCCGGACAGAAACTCCTGCACATCCTTGAGCTGGGGTTTGGCCTGGCGCTGGAACAGCGCCGAGATGGTTTGCAGCGCGATCTGCGCAGCCACTTCACCTTCAGGGTGGCCACCCATGCCGTCGGCCAATACAAACAGGCCCGATTCACGCGTGTAGCAATAGCCCATGCGGTCTTCGTTCTTCTCGCGGCCGCCACGGCGGCTGATCTGGAATACCGAGAACTTCATAAGGACTCACGCAAACAAGGATGCACCCGGGCGCCATCCGTGGACATGTACCTCGCCCGAACCTGCATCGCGTGCGCCTGGTTCATTTGGGCTTGGCTCCGATTCCGGTGGCTTCACCCACCTTCTGCACATTCTTCTTGGTGTCAGACACCAGGGTGTCGAGCTGCAGCCGCATCTTCTCGGCCACGGTGAGCTTGGTGTAGCGGCGCTCCCCTTCGCGGCTGAGCTCCTTTTGCAAGGCAAACACCGACTGGGGGCGGGACAGAGGGTCGAGCGCCATGCACCACTCGACGACCTCGATCAGGTTGTCCGAATACACACCGCGCAACTTGGTCAGCGCCAGCGACAGGCGGTCCTTGTCCACCCGCTGCGGCGCCTCGTTGGGCGGGAAGCCTTGCATGCAGGCATAGATACAGGCGCCGATGGCGTAGATATCCGTCCACGGCCCCATCTGCGAATCGCGCCGGTACATCTCGGGCGCTGCAAAGCCGGGGGTGTACATGGGGCGGATGAAATTGCCTTCCTTGCTCAGCACTTCACGCGCCGCGCCGAAGTCGATCATCACGGCCTTGTTGTCGTCGGTGATGAAGATGTTGGCGGGCTTGATGTCCAGATGCAGCATCTTGTGCTGGTGCACGATGCGCAGGCCGCGCAGCACCTCGTCGAACAACGAGCGGATGGTGGACTCGCGGAACACCTTCTGGGTCTTGAGGTCGCGGGCGGTGATGATGAAGTCCTGCAGGGTCGCGCCCTCCAGGTAGTTCATCACCATGTAGACGGTTTCGTTCTCGCGGAAGAAATTGAGCACGCTCACCACCGAGGCGTGCGAGATCTGCGCCAGCGAGCGGCCCTCTTCAAAGAAGCTCTTGAGCCCCAGGCGGTACAGCGAGAGCTTTTCGGGCGGCACCTTCGGAAGCAACTCACCAGGAGCGCGGGTCGCCAGGGACGAAGGAAGGTACTCCTTGATGGCCACCTGCTGGCCTTCGGCGTCGAGGGCCAGATAGACCACACCAAAACCACCGGAGGACAACCGGCGCACCACACGGTAACCGCCAATTGCGGTATCGGGCGGCAAGGGGGCCGGTTTGATTTTTGACATATTTTGCGAAGATGATTCGGGGGTAAGGCGGAACCCGGATAATCGCCGGATCGCAAGCAACCATCAAAAAGTCCAATGCCAGTTTACAGCATGACCGGATACGCCAGCGCACAGCATGGCGCATCTGCCACTGGCGCTGAAACCGACGCCCGCGCCCCCCAGACGCGCCGGCTGGGACTGGAAATCCGATCCGTCAACAGCCGCTTTCTGGACCTGTCGTTTCGCCTGCCTGACGAGCTGCGCGCCATGGAGCCCACGCTGCGCAGCTTGCTCACAGCGCGCCTGAAACGCGGCAAGGTCGAAGTGCGAGCCGCCCTCGACACCGACGACAGCAACAGCCTGCAAGACCCGCCTGCACGACTGCTGCAGCGGCTCAACTCTTTGCAGGACTCCGTCAGGGCCTGGCTGCCCAGCGCAGCCCCCCTCACCGTGGCCGACGCCTTGCGCCTGTGTGCCAATGCACATTCGGGCACCGAGGACTGGAGCGAAGCCGTTCCGGCCCTCGCCGAAGAAGCATTGACCGCCCTGCTGGCCGCCCGCGAACGTGAGGGCAAGCGCCTCGCAACCATGCTGCTGGATCGCGTCAAGCAGCTGCGGGCCTTGGCCGAACAGGCGGTCCCCATGGTTCCGCTGCTGGTGGAGCAGCAACGCCTGCGCTTCATGGAGCGCTGGAAAGAGGCGATGGCCCTCACCGACGGTTCTACCCTCCCCGAGGCTGCCCGTGACCGCGCATTGACCGAGGCCACGGCGTTTGCCATCCGCATCGACGTGGCAGAAGAGATCACGCGGCTGGATTCGCATCTGGATGAAATCGAGCGCCTGCTGAAAAAAGGTGGCGAAGTGGGCAAGCGCCTGGACTTCCTGATCCAGGAACTCCACCGCGAAGCCAACACGCTGGGCTCCAAATCTGCCGCGCTCGACCTCACCCGCATCAGCGTGGACATGAAGGTGCTGATCGAGCAGATGCGCGAGCAAGTGCAAAATATCGAATGACACTCATTTTTTGATAGCGCCTTGCGCACATCAACCATGGACTATCCAGGAAATCTCATCGTCGTGGCAGCACCCAGTGGTGCTGGCAAGTCCAGCTTGGTCAAGGCCTTGCTGGAGCTGGACTCGCATGTCCACCCCTCCATCTCGCACACTACCCGTGCGCCCCGCGGCCAGGAAAAGCATGGCCGCGAATACTTCTTCGCGTCGGAGTCCGAGTTCGACGCCATGGTGCAAGGCAACGCGTTTGTCGAATGGGCCCATGTGCACGGCAACCGCTATGGCACATCCAAGAAAGCCATCGAAGAGCGCATTGCCCAGGGCTCAGATGTGATTCTGGAAATCGATTTCCAGGGCGCACTGCAGATCAAGCAGGCATTTGCCAATGCGGTGCTGGTTTTCATCCTCCCGCCCAGCTGGGAAGAACTGCGATCGCGGCTGGAGCGGCGGGGCGAAGACTCTGCGGATGTCATCGAGGTACGCCTCAAAAATGCTGCCATCGAGATGGCCCAGGTCAGCAAATTCGACTTCGTTATAATTAACGAGTTGTTTGAGCGCGCGCTTTTCGACCTGAAAGCCGTAGTTCACGCCCAGCGACTCAAGTACGCCGCTCAGCGCCGCGCCCGTGCTGACACCTTCCAGTCGCTCAATATCACCTGAATCCCCGGAGTAAACGATGGCACGCATCACCGTAGAAGACTGTCTGGAAAAGATCCCCAACCGCTTCCAGCTCGTACTGGCCGCCACGTACCGTGCCCGCATGCTCAGCCAGGGCCATGCTCCACGCATCGAAAGCCGCAATAAGCCCGCCGTGACTGCCCTGCGTGAAATCGCCGAAGGCAAAGTGGGTCTGGAGATGCTCAAGAAGGTTCCCGGTTGAACGTTCTGCTGGGCAATGCCCACCCAAAAGCACCGCGCCAGCGGTGCTTTTTTTTGCCCGAAAGCCCTCTGGCGCAGTCCCGCGCTACATTTAAGGCATGAACGCGGTGCTCAATTCACCTTCTGCAACGCAGTCCCGCCCGGGTGACCCATCTCAGGCAGGCAATCTCTCGGCAGCCGCTGCGGCCGCCAATGCGGCTGCGGCCAGCTTCGCCGCACTGACCGATAGCCTGGACTACCTGGACGCCGTCAGCATCGAGCAGGTGCGCCAGGCGTACCGTTTTGCCGACGAAGCCCACCTGGGGCAGCTGCGCAACAGCGGTGAGCCCTACATCACCCACCCTATTGCAGTGGCCGCGCAGTGCGCGGCGTGGAAGCTCGATGCCCAGGCGCTGATGGCCGCGCTGCTGCACGACGCCATGGAAGACTGCGGCGTGACCAAGGCCGACCTGATCGACCGGTTTGGCGCCCCGGTGGCCGAACTGGTGGATGGCCTTACCAAACTGGACAAATTGCAGTTCAACACTCGCGAAGAAAATCAGGCCGAGTCGTTTCGCAAAATGCTGCTGGCCATGGCGCGTGATGTACGCGTCATCCTCATCAAGCTGGCCGACCGCACGCACAATATGCGCACGCTGTCGGACATGCCGCGCAGCAAATGGGGCCGCATCTCGTCCGAGACGCTGGAAATTTACGCGCCCATTGCCCACCGCCTGGGCCTGAATCAGACCTATCGTGAGCTGCAGGACCTGGCCTTCCGACACCTGCACCCCTGGCGCTATGCCACACTGGCCAAGGCCGTCAACAAATCCCGCAACCGCCGACGCGATCTGGTTCAGAAGGTGCAGGCCGAAGTGGATGCCGCCTTCTCCAAGATCGGCATGAAGGTGCGCCTGGCAGGCCGCGAGAAAACGCTGTATG
>NZ_QAIM01000170.1:0-2259 GCF_003061035.1 Acidovorax sp. HMWF018 | reverse complement strand
CCCCAGGTCAAGGTCGAGTTCAAGGACATCACCGGCTACTCGGGTGAGTGGCTGGACACCGAACAGGCGATTGAGATCAGCACCACGGCTGCGGCCGGTGTGCTGTCCACGGCCTACCACGAGGCCCTGCACGGCTTCTTCAGCAAGTTCGTCAAGAGCGACCCCCGGGTGCTGGAGACCCTCAAGAGCCTGGCCGAAAACGACAAGATCCTGCAACGTGTTGCAGCACTGCTGGCCGACCACCCTGCGGCGGTCGATCAACTCAAAAGTGGTGAAGAACGCCTGGCTTATATCTATCAGTTCTGGGCCGCCGGACAGATGGACCTGCCCTTGGGCAAGCCCCGCACGCTGCTCCAGAAGCTGCGCAAGTTCTTCCGCCGTGTGCTGGGCCTGGTCAAGGATTCCGAGCGCGCTGTGGCCCTGTTTGAGGCCTTCCACGGGGGTCAGCTGGCCGAGCCAAGCGCCGCTGGCAAGGTCATTGCCCGGGTGCTGGACGAAGGCACTGGTGTCCTGAAGGCCCGGCGCAGTATCGACGGCCTGACCCAGTGGCTGGCGGCAAAAACCATGCCAGCTGAGACCATCCTGGCGACCAGCGAATCCAAGGCCGCCCAGGCCCTGGCCAAGGAGTTCTTCACCAACCCCGGTGACGAGGACGCCGCCCAGGAGGCTGAGGGCTACCTGAACGCCCGCCGCCGGGTGGCTGCCCGGTACAACAACACGTTCGCCCAGGCCATCAAGGGCCTCAGCGACCGCGACATGACCCAGGTGTCCAAGTACCTGCAGTCCGAAGCCGAGCTGGCCGACATCCCCTACGCCCCGCACCGCGAGGCCGTGGCCAAGATCCGTGGCCTGCTGCAGCGCTTCTACAAGTACATGAGCGACGAGCGCGGGTTGGAACTGGGCCACGCCGGGGAGAAATACTACCCCCGCGTGTGGAACACGGCCCTGCTACACGAGAAAAAGGACCAGTTCCTACAGATGCTCACCACCCACTACGACGCGGTGCTGGAGCAGGGCGTGCAGGGCAGCAAAGGCAAGCTCTCCAAGGACCAGGTCGCCGACCGCATCTGGCGCGCGCTGATCGACCGGGAAGGTGTGAACGACAAGCTCGACGCCCAGCGCCAGGACGGCGTGCTGGCGCCGTTCTTCGCCAGCAAGGAGAACCGCACCCTGGCCTGGCTCCAGGGTGAGCACGTCGAGCCCTTCCTGGAGAAGAACCTCGTGGCCACGCTGAGCCGCTACTTCCATCAGGGTGTGCGCGCGGCGGAGTACACCGAGCGCTTCGGCGCCGACGGCGAGATCCTGGAGGCCAAGCTGCGCGAGATCATGGGCGACCTGAACGATTTGTCCCACGCGAAGCTCAAGCGCCAGGAGTTCAAGGACGAAGACGCCCGCGCCAAGTGGGTGGCCCGCCAGTACCGTGACGTGGCCGACGCCGTGGGGGCGATGGAGGGCACGCTGGGCAAGGACATCTCATCCGGCTGGCGCAAGGCCAACAGCTGGATGACCGTGTACCAGAACGTGCGCCTGCTGCCCCTGAGCCTGTTTGCCTCGTTCGTGGACCCGCTGGGCATGGTGGCCCGGGGCGCCACCATGAAGGAGGCCTATGACGGGTTCCTGCGCGGCATGAAGGAGGTCGTGACGACCTGGGGCGATCTGTTCCGTGAGGAGCCCAAGGAGCGCCAGGCCGACGAGTGGGAGAAGCTGGCTGAGCACGTCGGTGCGGTGGATGCCGCGCTGTTCTCGCACCATGTGAGCGACGAGTATTCGTCGGTTTACATGGAGCGCGGCGCCAAGACCATCAACGACACGCTGTTCAAGCTCAACGGCATGGAGGCCTGGAACCGTGGCATGCGCGTGGCTGGGGTGAAGAACGCCGTTGCCTTCATCGAGCGCCACGCTGCGGGTGCGGACAAGGTCCACAGCACGCGCTGGCTGGAGGAGCTGGGCCTGGACCCCAAGAACATCCCGCTGGATGCTGAGGGCAAGCTCATCACTGACAAGGCCGTGCTGATGAAGACCAACGGCATCGGCAAGGCGCAGGCGGAGCGTGAGATCGACGCGGTCCACTACGCGATCAACCGCTGGGTGGAGGGTGCGATCCTCACGCCCAATGCTGCACAGCGCCCAGCGTGGGGCAGCGACCCGCACTGGTCGATGTTCTTCCACCTGAAGCAGTTCAGCTACAGCTTCCACCAGACCATCCTCAAGCGCGCGGTGAAGGAGATGAACCACGGCAACCTCGCCCCCATGGGGGCG
>NZ_QAIM01000169.1:0-1348 GCF_003061035.1 Acidovorax sp. HMWF018 | reverse complement strand
GAAAGTCAATGAAATCAACGGTCTACCCAGACCACCCCCGCGCCAGTGCTAGCTTTGCGTACCGTCACTTATTGCACTGAAAACGAGGAGACCCCTTTCTGGGCCTGTGAGCAATGCTCATCACTCCAGCGAGGCTCCATTGCTTCAGGATCATCGCTGGCGCTGGCCACAAAGCCACGAGCGGTTTGCTCCTGCCCCGTGAGCTTGGCCACCAGATCGCTGGCCTCCTGGTATTGGCTCTCGCCAGTTTCAGAAAAGGCCTCGTTCAGGGCCGCCTGAACCGAGTTCAGGTCCACGGTGCTGCCATCTGGCAGCGTGGCGATCCCTTTGCAGATCGAAGCGGTAATGGTGACGTGGTTCATGGTGCTCTCCAAAAAAACGGGCACCACCCCCTCGACGGGGATTTCGGCGCCCGCGAGGGTTGATGTCGCCCCATCGTTGGGGCGTCCTTCTTCAGTCGCTCGGCTGAATACCAGAGCGCGTGTAGTCGCTATTCAAGACGACCACACGATTGGTATCAAAGACCACGAATGAATCCGCCTCCTGGCGGCCTTCGTAGCGATTGACATACACCAGGCAGTCGAAATGCTCACGGTGCTTGCGGATGAGCGCGGCCCAAGCACTGGGCGTGCGCGCATCCTCAACTCGCAGAATGCGGTGCACCTGCAGTTCGCACTGAAGCAGCCGACCGCGCCAGCCGTTGAGATCGGGTTCGAGCTTGGAGAACTCCCGCAAAGGGAGCCGCCCCAGCTTCATAGTGGCCGCATGCACCGCTTGATCGAACGTCCCGAAGTGCAACCCCGAAGGGCGCATACGGAAGCCGTCAAACGATGCGGCGGTACCGTGAAAGGCGAGCAAGGTCATTGATTACTCGCTCCCTTCCTCTTCCTCTTCCTCAGCGCCAGCAGGGATCAGTTCCCCGTCCTGGTTGTGGCGGTCCTCCAAGTTGTAGCCCACGATGTGCATCGGGTCGATCTTGGTGTGTTTACCAAAGGCGAGATCCACGCCATCGCTGCTGGGGTCTTCTTCCTGGAAGGATTGGATCAGCGCGAGGGGAATCATGGCCGCCTGAGGGGTGCCGCTGTACTCGCCGCCCGTAAAGAGCGGGTCGTAGCTCACACGGATGAAGACTTCGCGCTCGGCAAGCACAGCATCTGCGTGCTGGCCAATCGCGATCCAGTCCGAGTCTTTGCATTCGTAGTCCGTAATGAACCATTCGATTGCTTTGCGGCGCTCTCCGGGAGTGAGATTCTTGGTAACGTCATCAGCCGACCACATCGTGGGGGCCCCAAAAGTCTCGAATTCCTTGAGAGCCTGCGTCAGCTTCGCTCTTTCGGAGGCGGGCGCA
>NZ_QAIM01000681.1:0-3202 GCF_003061035.1 Acidovorax sp. HMWF018 | reverse complement strand
TTTGCTCGGTGCCTTTGCGGTCGCCCCCGCGCTGGCCCAGCCCGCTGCCGCCAACTACGACGCGCCGTATACCTGGCTGTGCCGCCCCGGTCGCGCCGACCTGTGCAGCACCGACCAGACGGTCACCACGCTGGCCGCCGACGGCCAACGCACGGTGCAGGTGATCAAGCCGCAGGCCGATGCGCCCATCGACTGCTTTTACGTGTACCCCACGATCTCGCAGGACCCCAACCCGCACAGCACGCTGCAACCTGGCCCGGGCGAGCAGCGGGCGGTGGCGCAGCAGTTTGCCCCCTTTGCCTCGGTGTGCCGTCCGTTTGCACCCATGTACCGGCAGATCACGCTGGCGGGGCTGCGCGCGGCCATGTCGGGCAACCCGGCGGGCGTGAACCCGGAGATGGCCATCGAGGACGTGCGCGCCGCCTGGCGGCACTATCTGGCCAATGACAACAAGGGCCGGGGCGTGGTGCTGGTGGGGCATTCCCAGGGCAGCCGCATGCTGCTGGAGTTGCTCAAGCGCGATGTGGACGGCCAGCCGGTGCAGCAGCGCCTGGTGTCGGCCCTGCTGATCGGCTTCAACGTGATGGTCCCTGCGGGTGCGGACACCGGAGGGTCGCTGCCCACGCTGCCCCTGTGCCGTACCGGCGCGCAAACCGGGTGTGTGGTGACATACGCCACGTTCCGCGAGACATCACCGCCGCCCGCAAACTCCCGCTTTGGCCGCAGCAATGCGGCGGGCGCAGAGGTGGCCTGCACGGACCCAGTGCGCCTGAGCGGCCAGCCGCTGCGCAGCATGCTGGCCCGCGAGGCCAACCTGCTGGGGCAGCCCGTGTTGCGTGCGCAATGGGCGCAGGGCCTGGAGGGCGTGAGCACCCCGTTTGTGAGCCTGCCGGGCCTGATGCGTGCAAGCTGTGTGAAGGACGGCCCCGCACACTACCTGGCGCTGGGCCTGGACAGCAATGGGCGTGGCAGCCTGCCCAGCGATGTGCCGGGCAATATTGTGGTCAATGACCGCACTCTGGACGACTGGGGCCTGCACCTGATCGACATGAACGTGGTGATGGGCAACCTGCTGGACCTGGTGCGCCAGCAGGGCGCTGCCTGGAAGGCCAAGGCGAACTAGCGCCTGTTCACACCGGGGGCGGTGCGCAGCCCCGTGCGGCACCAAGGCTTATCGCGCGGTCACGCCGTCCGGCTCGGTCACCGAGATGTCGGTGTGCACCAGCGTCAGCGGAAAGCGCTGGCCCGCCAGGTAGTCCTCCAGGCCGCGCAGCAGCAGCGGGCTGCGGTGGCGCTCGGGGCAGGCGCGGATCTCGTCGGCCGTGAGCCACAGCGTGCGCACGATGCCGGTGTCGAGCGTGCGCCAGTCATGGTGCGTGCCCAGCGTGCCCGCAAACGCAAAACGCATGTAAGTGATGTCGTCCCCCGTGCGCGTCTTGATGAAGCGGTTGAGGTACACGCCGATCAACGCTGTGGGCTCGAAGTCGTGGGCGGTTTCTTCCAGCACCTCGCGCGCGCAGGCCTGGATGGGCGACTCGCCCGGGTCCAGGTGGCCGGCAGGGTTGTTGAGCTTGAGGCCGTCGGTGGTTTCTTCCTCGACCAGCAGAAAGCGGCCGTCGCGCTCGATGAGGGCGGCCACGGTGACGTTGGGTTTCCAGCGGTGGGGCATGGCGGGCATTATGACGAGGGCGGGTGACACTGCGCCTACAAGGTCTAAGAACGTGTTTACGATCTCGCAGGGGATCGCGTTGGAGCGCAATCGGGATGAGTGGATGCTTCGGATGCGCCGCATGGGCTCATGCCCATGCAAGCAGCTGGGGCGTCCAATCACCCGATTTCGCTCCAACCCTTCGGGCAGTGGTCTTTGCGGGCGGTCTGCGGCGTTGCGGCGCTTGTGGATAGCCAAGCTATCCACTACGCACCGCGCCTTGCATCCCATCCCGCAAAGACCGCTGCGCGACCTCTGGGAGATCGTAAACACGTTCTAAAGCGCTCGCGCCATGTACACCGCGCCTTCGCCGTAGCTGGCCAGGCGGGCCTGCTGGGCGGCGTCCTGCAAGGGGTGCAGCGCATAGCCCTGCCGCTGCCAGTAGGCCTGCGAGCCTTGCACCGAGACCAGCGCGCTGTGCCGCAGCCCCTCGGCGCGGGCCTGCGCCCACAGGGGCTGCAGCAGCGCGTGGGCCAGGCCTTGCCCCGCATGGGCAGGCAGCACGGCCATGTCGTGCAGGTACAGCGTGTCGGGCTCAGCAGCGGTTTCAAAGTCGCCATGCAGCGGGGTGACCTTGCCACGCACGCTGCGGTAGGCCGCCAGGTAGGCACACACCGTGCCGCCCTGCTCCAGCACCAGCGAGCAATTGGCGGGGCTGGCGAGGCGGCGGGCAAACACCTCGCCGCTCTCCACAAACCCCTCGCCATAGCAGGCCAGTTGCACGGCCAGCAGATCGGCCAGGTCGCTCAGCGCCAGCGGGCGCACCACCAGGGACATGAGTGAGCTTGGTTCGATCAGTGCGGCAGCACGGGCGCCTGCACGAAGTCGTCCAGCGACAGGCCCTTTTCCTTCAACAGCGCCTCCAGCACCGGCTGCAGGCGGCCCAGGCTCTCCTGCACGGCCTCGCGCACGGTGTCCACCACCACCTGGGTGCTGCGCTCGATCTCGATGTTCAGGCGGTCGCCCACCTGCTTGTTCTCAAACACGGTGGCGCGGCGGGTCTCGGGGATCATCCAGATCTCGAACCAGCCCTCTTGCCGGTTCACCTCGGCCACCGTGAGGCTGGCGCCGTGGATGGCGATGTAGCCCTTGGCAAAGATGTAGCGGCGAAACGCCTCGGGCACGGCCACGCGCCACACCAGGTTGTTGTCGAATTCGCGCCGCTCGATGAGCGTGCCGGTGAAGTCCACATGGCCCGACAGCGGGTGGCCGCCAATCTCGGCGCCGTCCTTGGCCGCGCGCTCCACGTTCACGCGGTCGCCTTGGCCGTAGCTGCCCAGCGTGGTGATGTTCAGGCTCTGCAGCATCACGTCGAAGTTGGCCTGCGTGGGCGACAGGATCTCGGTGACCGTGAGGCACACGCCATCGGTGGCCACACTGGCGCCAATGGCCAGGTCCTGACAGAAGCCCTCGGGGAAATCGAGCGTGAAGGTGCGCAGCCCTGCGCGGTCGTGGATGGCGGCAATGCCTGCCGTGGCTTGGACGATGCCTGTG
>NZ_QAIM01000168.1:0-6145 GCF_003061035.1 Acidovorax sp. HMWF018 | reverse complement strand
ATCAAGATCTCCCTGGGGGCCCTCAGCCCGATCGAATACCGGGTGAGCCTTGGACTTGCGGCATAAAACCAGTCCAAGTTTTTATCCGCACCCCCAGTGGGTCACTTCTGCGTGGAAATCAACAAGCCTAAAGGGCTACCTGGACTTCAAGCCAGGCAAGCAATCGATTTCTCGTATCTTCATCTGGCATGGTTTGCATTTCTCGAGCCCAAGCTGAGATGATTACGCCCATCGCATCCACAGTCAGTTCTTCTACATTGTCGTAATTCTTAGTTGCATCAAGCCCTCCAAAAATCAACGCTTGCAAAACGGTTGTGATTCGACGTGCTGAAATGGGATGTCCTTCGGCAGCCAATGAGGTTGCGACACTACGACTGACTTCAGCGATTTCAAACCGATCTGTATCGCCCATGTGTGGTCGAGCACTGCTCAGAATGCGAGCTAGGTCTAGTCCTCTTATGGCTGGCAATTCTGCAGCGCGTAGCATGCTTGCCACCAGTCGATCACCAACTACGCCGGTGGGCTCCTCGTGTCTGGCCGGGTCATACAAGACATTTGTCGTCCCATTTTCCAAGACAGCGCGTCGAATAGGTCCGATATTTAAGTTATGCAGGAACGCGGCAAGATTTGGCGCATCGGGCCATCCACTCCTTAGCTGTGGAATTTCCTGCCTGAGTATGTTCCCAAGCACCGAAAGATGTAGGGGGGCCGTAGAGTGCGCAACTGCATCGCGAATAACCATCTCTGCACGCTTTTGGAGGTCCTCAAGGGGCAACTCCGCAATGAGTAGCCCAGTGTCCGTAAAGTGTTTGCCCGCCGCAGTGCGTTCCGGCACGCTTGCCTGACTTGATGTCACCTCAATCTGCGCTCGGCTTCTTCCTGTCATGCGCAGCACATCGTTCGCGCTGTCGTTCGAGAAATCAAATTCGACACCTTCAATCTGTAGCTCTCGCATGAGGGTTCCGAAGCTGCCTGCGCCATCCCAGCGGCTATCGATAAGTTCCTCAAACTCACGACGAAGTAGTTGGGCCAATGCGGGCAGAGCGACAGGCTGGTCTGCTTGGGTAACAATATCCCGGATCCGATCCGCTAGCTTGATGCGTAGATCGCCACGCGGTCGAACCTGGAGTAACCCCCCTTCACTGGATGCAGGATCACTATCTTCCATGGACGTGAGCTGTAGAGCATCTTGGAGAAATGTTTGAATATCAATAACGCGGTCGGCGGACGCCTTATAGGACTCAGACATGGCTCCAGCGGCAAAAACTACCGTACGTCTGTCATGCCGACGAAGCCGACGCAAGACAGGTGAGAAGTCGGCATCAGCTGAAAACACGATGAATTCATCGAAATGTGTGCTGTCCGCAAGCGCATCCATTACGTCCAACACCAGGTGAATGTCAGTGGACGTTTTGCCTGTCGCCGTCATTGGTGGGCAGTCCACAATTTCGAACCCCGCCTCATGAAATGGGCGCCGGTACTTCTGATACATGACGGGGTTGAGGTAACAGCGCCGAACTAAAGCCCGGCGGTGTACGTGAGTGCCCCTATTCAGATCCCCACTCTGAAATCCCTCTGCCAGCCAGTCCAGCCAGCGCAAGGGTTGACGCGAGAAGCGCTCTGCTGCCTCGGCACTTATTCGCCGCAGCCCTGAGTAAACATTGTCGAAATCAACGAACAAAGCAATCTTCACCGAAGCTCCCAGAGGAATTTGGTATCAAGCGCATGAAATCTGCGCAGTTGAGTCTGTGTTGCGCATTTTGGCTCACGCGGGCCATGTCAAATGTCAATAGGTCTGCAATACGACACTCAGTCGCAGGCCTCAAAAAGCAGGCGACTAGCTGATCTGATGACCTCGAAGTGGCACTGTTTGGCACGATGATCCTGGACCTTCTGGGCTTGGCGCTGCAAGGCGGATGTTTGCTTCGACATGACGCACACTATCAGCAACCGAGAGCGACCCGCTGAGCCAGCAGAGGTTCTCATTCGCCTCGCCGTATGTCCTTGCCCCCTTCAGCAAGCTCCATCAATGACCAAACGAAGCAAACTTCGTTTGGTGGATTTGATGGTAGAAACAAACAAAAAAGCGCCCCGGAAGGCGCTTGGTTGCTAGTTTCTTGGCGGAGACTGTGAGATTCGAACTCACGGACGGTTGCCCGTCGGCAGTTTTCAAGACTGCTGGTTTAAACCACTCACCCAAGTCTCCGGGAGGGAAGGCGCGAATTCTAGCCGACTGCGGGTGCTGATTTTTTCAGCATGCCCCGGGTTTCGATGAACTTCACCACGTCAGCCACGCCTGCCAGGGTTTTGAGATTGGTCATCACAAACGGCTTGAGGCCCTGGGCGTTGGTGCGCATGCGGGTGGTGTCGGCGTGCATCACATCCAGGTTGGCGCCCACGTGGGGGGCCAGGTCAGTCTTGTTGATGATGAACAGGTCGCTTTTGGTGATGCCAGGGCCGCCCTTGCGGGGGATTTTTTCGCCAGCGGCCACGTCGATGACGTAGATGGTGAGGTCGCTCAGCTCGGGGCTGAAGGTGGCGGCCAGGTTGTCGCCGCCGCTTTCCACAAACACGATGTCGGCGTTGGGGAACTCACCCAGCATGCGGTCGATGGCTTCGAGGTTGATGGAGCAGTCCTCGCGGATGGCGGTGTGGGGGCAGCCGCCGGTTTCCACGCCCAGGATGCGCTCGGCGGGCAGCGCGCCGCTCACGGTGAGCAGGCGCTGGTCTTCCTTGGTGTAGATGTCGTTGGTGATGGCGATGAGGTCGTAGTCATCGCGCATGGTCTTGCACAGCATTTCCAGCAGCGTGGTCTTGCCGGAGCCGACGGGGCCACCGATGCCCACGCGCAGGGGCGGCAGATTCTTGGTGCGGTTCGGGACGTGGTGCAGGTTGCTGGTGGTCATGATCGGAAGAGGCGGGAGTATTGGGTTTCGTGCAGGGCTGACAGGATGGCGAGCATGGGCGAAAAGGCCTGGCGCTCGCTGTCCATCAGCCCGATGGCATGGTCGACTGCGGCGGGGATGGCATCGGCCAGCCGGGCCAGGATGCGCTGGCCGGCGCTTTGGCCCAGCTGCATGGATTTGAGGGCGGCCTGCACCATGTTCTCCGCCCAGCCAAAAGCGTAGGCCAGCAGGACGTCGCGCACGGGCGCCTGGGTGGTGGAGGCGGCCAGTGCGAATGCCACAGGGTAGGTGGGGGGTAATGCGGCCAGGTGGCGCACGGCGGGCATCAGGGTCTCGTCGCCCTGGTTCTGATTGCGCAGCCAGTCGGCCATCGATCGGCCCATTTGCTCGGTCTGCAGGCGCAGTTCGCTCGTTTCTCGGGTGTGCAGCACCCAGTCGTTGAGTTCGCGCACATGCGCCCAGTCGGCGCGCCGCCACGCACCCACAGCCTTGGCGATGAGGGCCATGTCGCCCCGGGCCTGCGTGATGTGGAGCTGGTCCTGCAGCCAGTCACCCACGGCGGTTTCGCTGGCGAGGCCCACATTTTCAATGGCGCTCTCCAGCCCCTCGGAATACGAAAACCCGCCCACCGGCAGTGCAGGGGAGGCCAGCCACATCAGCTGCAAAAAGCTGGCGGCCGGCAGCGGCGTGGGGCGGTCCAGGCGCATGGGCGGTGGCTCAGTGGTCGTGGTTGCAGTTCGGGCCGTGCACGTGCCCTTGGGCCACCACGGGGATGGACACCGTGCGGCCTCGGGCTGGGGGCGTGGCCGCAGCAGCCGGTACCTCTGTGTGAGCGTGCCCGTGGTCATGGCCATGATCGTGCGCGTGACCATGCTCGTGATCGTGATCGTGGCTATGGCCGTGACCCCCATGGTGGTGCCCGCCGCCATGCCCCGCAGCGTAGGCACCGCCTTCGGGTTCAAACGGCAGGTTTTGCTCGTTCACGATGAGGTGCATGGCGCGCAGCATGTCGGCCAGAACGTGGTCAGGCTCGATCTTGAGGTGGTCGGGCTGCAGCTCGATGGGCACGTGGCGGTTGCCCAGGTGGTAGGCGGCGCGGGTCAGGTCAAACGGTGTGCCGTGGTGTTGGCAGTGGGTGATGACCAGCACCGGCTGCGGCGCTGCGATCACGCGCACCATGGAGCCGTCTTCGGCCACCAGCACATCGCCGCCGCGCACCAGGGTGCCACGGGGCAGGAAGATGCCCAGTTCGCGTCCGGCCGAGTCGGTGGCTGCAAAGCGGCTTTTCTGGCGCACGTCCCAGTCCAGCTCGATGGTGGTGGCGCGCTTGAGCAGCACGGGAGCGAGGCCTTGGCCTTGGGGGAGAAGTTTGGAGACCTGGATCATGGCAAGAGGGAAGGGCGGAGCCGGATAGGCGAGGTCAACATTGTGGCCCTGGCCGAAAGGCGATGCGCGGATGCGCTACAGGGCGCGGCTCATGTAGCGGCTGTGGGGATCGGGCCGGTAGCTGCCGAATGGTGCACAGTCGGTAAAGCCATAGCGCAGGTACAGCTGGTGCGCGGGTTCAAAGAAGGGCTGGGTGCCCGTTTCCAGGCTGATGCGCTGGTAGCCCAGGTCCACCGCCTGGCCCAGGATGTGTTCCAGCACGGCCCGGCCCACCCCCTGGCCACGCATGCTGGCTGCTGTGCGCATGGACTTGAGTTCGGCATGGTCGGCATCCAGGTGCTTGAGTGCACCGGTACCCACCAGTTCGTCATCGCCGCGCCAGGCCGTCCAGAAGCGGATCTCAGGCTGGCGCAGTTGCACCATGTCGAGCGCGTGCACGCTCTCCGGTGGCGAGGTGGCACGCATGTCCTTCAAATGCTCCTGCATGAAGGCTTCGATGCGGGGATCGGTCAGGTCGTCCAGGCGGATCCGCAGGTCTTGCAGCAAGGCATTCATGGGAAGCGACCTCAGAACAGGAAGTAGCGCTGTGCCATGGGCAGCACGGTGGCCGCTTCACAGGTGAGCAGCTGGCCGTCGGCGCGCACGGTGTAGGTCTGCGCGTCCACCTCCATCTTGGGCGTGTAGCTGTTGTGCACCATGTCGCGCTTGCGGATGCCGCGGATGTTGCGCACGGCGGAAAGCGTCTTGCGCAGGCCAAAGCGCTCGCCAATGCCAGCAGCCAATCCTGCCTGCGAGACAAAGGTGAGCGACGTTTTGGCGATGGCCCCGCCAAACGCGCCAAACATGGGCCGATAGTGCACGGGCTGCGGCGTGGGGATGGACGCATTGGGGTCGCCCATCGCAGCCATGGCAATCAGTCCGCCCTTCAGGATCAGCGCGGGCTTGACGCCAAAGAACGCGGGCTTCCAGATCACGAAGTCGGCCCATTTGCCGACTTCGAGCGACCCCACCTCGTGGCTGATGCCGTGCGCAATCGCGGGGTTGATGGTGTATTTGGCCACGTAGCGCTTGATGCGCGTGTTGTCGTTGCGGGCCGTGTCACCTTGCAAGCTGCCGCGCTGCACCTTCATCTTGTGCGCCGTCTGCCAGGTGCGCAGGATGACCTCGCCCACGCGGCCCATGGCCTGGCTGTCGCTCGACATCATGCTGATGGCGCCCAGGTCGTGCAGGATGTCCTCGGCCGCGATGGTTTCCTTGCGGATGCGGCTCTCGGCAAAGGCCAGGTCCTCGGCAATGCTGGCATCCAGGTGGTGGCACACCATGAGCATGTCCACATGCTCGTCCAGCGTGTTGTGCGTGTACGGCATGGTGGGGTTGGTGGAGCTGGGCAGAAAGTTGTCTTCGCCCACCACGCGCAGGATGTCGGGGGCATGGCCGCCGCCCGCGCCCTCGGTGTGGAAGGCGCAGATCCCGCGCCCGCCCACGGCGGCAATGGTGTTCTCCACAAAGCCCGATTCGTTGAGCGTGTCGCTGTGGATGGCCACCTGCGTGTCGGTGGCTTCGGCCACATCCAGGCAGTTGCTGATGGCCGAGGGCGTGGTGCCCCAGTCTTCGTGCAGCTTCAGGCCAATGGCGCCCGCGTTGATCTGCTCGTGCAGCGCATCGGGCAGGCTGGCGTTGCCTTTGCCGAGAAAGCCGAGGTTCATGGGGAAGGCGTCGGCGGCCTGCAGCATGCGCTCCATATTGAAGGGCCCCGACGTGCAGGTGGTGGCCAGCGTGCCAGTGGCGGGGCCGGTGCCGCCGCCCAGCATGGTGGTCACGCCGCTGGCCAGGGCCTCTTCGATCTGCTGCGG
>NZ_QAIM01000680.1:16608-17805 GCF_003061035.1 Acidovorax sp. HMWF018 | reverse complement strand
CTGCTGTAGAGGGCGGGCCGGGGCATCCTGTCACCTTTGCTCGTACACGCCAGGGCCTGGCGCACGCAAATGACAGTAGCACGGTTTGCGGGCAAATGCACATGCAGGGCTACACGGGCCCACCGTCCCCTGCGACCGCAGCCTTTGCAGGCTGCATCGGGCATCATCGGCGCATGACCGCCTGGATCGATACCCACTGCCACCTCGACGCCCCCGAGTTCGATGCCGACCGCAGTGCAGTCCGCACACTGGCGGCGGCGCAAGGCGTTTGCCATTGCGTGATTCCGGCCGTGGAGCGCAGCAACTGGGACACCGTGCGGGCGCTGGCGCACCAGCATGGGGACAGCTATGCGCTGGGCATTCATCCCCTCTACACAGGGCGCGCCGAGGAGGAGGACCTGCAGCATCTGGCCGGATACCTGGAGCAGCACCACGCCGACCCGCGCCTGGTGGCGATAGGCGAGATCGGCCTCGATTACTTTGTGCCGGGCCTCGACCCGGCGCGCCAGGAGCGGTTCTACCGCGCACAGCTGCAGCTGGCCCGGCGGTTTGACATGCCGGTGATCCTGCATGTGCGCCGCTCTGCCGACAAGTTGCTCAAGGGCCTGCGGGATTTGCCGGTGCGCGGCGGTATTGCGCATGCCTTCAACGGCAGCCTGCAGCAGGCGCAGGCGTTCATCGGCCTGGGCTTCAAGCTGGGATTTGGCGGTGCGGTGACCTATGACCGCGCCCTGCAGCTGCGCCGTCTGGCCACCGAGCTGCCCGGCGATGCCCTGGTGCTGGAGACGGATGCGCCTGACATTCCGCCCCACTGGCTTTACACCACGGCCGCAGAGCGCGCTGCCGGGCAGCCCCAGGGCCGCAACAGCCCGGGAGAGCTACCCTGCATTGCGGCCGTGGTGGCCCAGCTGCGCGGCGAGTCTGCGCAGGCGCTGGCTGGCAGCACCAGGGCCAATGCCTTGGCCGCCTTGCCCCGGTTGGAGGGGCTGCTGGCAGCCGGGCGACCATCGCAGGGTGGATGAGGGATCGGCCAGAAAGATGAATGGGGAGAAATTTGTGAGTTCGACGCCCTGTGGCAAAGGGCCGACAGCTATCTTTTTTGTGCTGCCAGACGGGGCTGACGGCCCTTTGGGGCCAAAATTGCCCCATGTCCCCAGTCCCTGTTGCCGCCGATCCGTCTGTGGCCGCCACTCCTGA
>NZ_QAIM01000680.1:0-16598 GCF_003061035.1 Acidovorax sp. HMWF018 | reverse complement strand
GGCAGTTTTCCCGGGGCTGCGTCATTGCAAGCCCGCCAGTACTACGCGCACCCCCAGAACCACTTCTGGAAGATCCTGCAGGCCTTGTGGCCCCAGCATCCCTTGCCCCCGGCGGGGCCGGATGGGTATGCAGACCGCTGCGCCTGGCTGCTGGATCGCGGCTTGGGCCTGTGGGACGTGTACCAGAGCTGCGAGCGCGAGGGCAGCCTGGACACCAGTATCCGTAACGCCCGGCTCAACGAGTTTGCGACGCTGCGCAGCGTGTGCCCCCGACTGGCCGCGCTCGCGCACAACGGTGCGGAGAGTTTTCGGCACGCGCCGGCGGCGCTTGCCGCGCTGGGAGCTGCCGGGCAGCCGACGCTCTTGCCGCATGATGTGGGCACGTCAGGCGCACGTGCCATCGAGGCCGTGCGGCTGCCATCGACCAGCCCGGCCAACGCCTCCTGGAGTTTTGAACGTAAATTGACCGCCTGGGCCGATGTGATGGCCCGGCACGGATTGCTGTGAATGGCCCGTAAAAAAGAAACCTTGCAAGAACTGCCCGAAGTCAGCGTGTCTGACGACGGCGAAGTGCGTCACCTGCACCTGGGCACACCCTGGATCCAGGGCTCCATGCGCATCGATGAGCCCTTTGCCCTGGAGCTGGAATACGTGCAGCGCATGATGGCCTGGCTGCTGTTTGCCGACCTGGGGCAGGTGTCCAAGGGCCATGCCATGCAGTTGGGCCTGGGAGCGGGTGCCATCACCAAGTTCTGCCACAAAAAGCTGCGCATCTGCACCACCGCCATCGAGCTGAACCCGCAGGTGCTGGCCGTGTGCCGCCAGTGGTTCAAGCTGCCGCCCGACGGCCCCAAGCTGCGCGTGGTGCTGGCCGATGCGTCCAAGGAGATCCAGAACCCCATGTGGCTGGGCACGGTGGATGCGCTGGCTGTGGACCTGTATGACCACGAGGCTGCGGCCCCCGTGCTCGATAGCCCCGATTTTTATGCCGACTGCCGCGCACTGCTCACGGAGACAGGCTGCATGACCGTGAACCTGTTCGGCCGCGCGTCGAGCTTTGACCGCAGCCTGCAGAGCATGTCCCAGGCGTTTGGCAGCGATGCGCTGTGGGCGTTCAAGCCCACGCGTGAAGGCAACACGGTGGTGCTGGCCCAGCGCACCCCCACGCGGCCCAAGCGCGCGGAACTGGCCGAGCGGGCCGAGGCGATCCAGGCGCGGTGGGACCTGCCCACCACCAAATGGCTGCGGGTGTTCAAGCCTGTGAACCCCTGAGAGGAATCTTGCAATGAATGCTCCTGTCGTGACCCCTGACCGGCTGAAGTCGGCTTCACACATTGGCCCGGTGGACTGGCGCCGCATGGTGCAGTGGCTCAGCGATGACAAGGTGATCTCGCGCGAGGAAGCGCAGCGCACCATCGCCCGCTGTTCGCAGGCTGAGAGCTCCCAGCATGCCCTGGTGCGCCTGGCCAGTGTGGCCATGGAGCGCGCCAGCGACAGTAAGCCGCTCGACATCGAGGCGCTGTCCGAGTACCTGGCGCAACGTGCGGGCCTCGCCTACCTGCGCATCGACCCCCTCAAGGTGGATGTGGGGCGCGTAGCAGACACCATGAGCGCCACTTATGCGGAACGCCACAAGGTGCTGCCTGTGCAGGTGACCAGCAAAGAAGTGGTGGTGGCCACGGCCGAGCCTTTCATTGATGACTGGGTGGCCGAGGTGGAGCGCCAGTCGCGCCGCTCGGTGCGCCGGGTGGTGGCGAACCCCCAAGACATCCACCGCTTCACGGCTGAATTTTTTGCGCTGGCCAAGTCGGTGCGCGCCGCGCAGAAGGCTGGCGGCAACTCGGGTGGCAGCAGCTTTGAGCAGTTGGTGGAGCTGGGCAAGAGCAACAAGCAGCTCGATGCCAACGACCAGGGCGTGGTCAAGGTGGTGGACTGGCTCTGGCAGTACGCGTTTGACCAGCGCGCGAGCGACATTCACCTGGAGCCGCGCCGCGACCAGGGCGTGATCCGTTTTCGCATCGACGGTGTGCTGCACCCGGTCTACCAGATGCCCATGGGCGTGCACAACGCGATGGTGGCGCGCATCAAGTTGCTGGGTCGCATCGATGTGGTGGAAAAACGCCGCCCACAGGACGGCCGCATCAAGACCCGCAACCAGCGGGGCGAAGAGGTGGAAATGCGCCTGTCCACCTTACCCACTGCGTTTGGCGAAAAGATGGTCATGCGCATTTTTGACCCGGACAACGCGGTCAAGGACCTTGATGCCTTGGGCTTTGCGCAGCACGATGCGCAGCGCTGGGAGGCGTTGGTCAAGCGGCCGCACGGCATCATCCTGGTGACTGGCCCCACGGGCTCGGGCAAGACCACCACGCTGTACTCGACCCTGAAGCGCGTGGCCACCGAAGAGGTCAACGTGAGCACGGTGGAAGACCCCATCGAAATGATCGAGCCCAGCTTCAACCAGACCCAGGTGCAGCCGCAGCTCGACTTCAACTTTGCCGAAGGCCTGCGCGCCCTGATGCGGCAGGATCCTGACATCATCATGGTGGGTGAGATCCGCGACCTGGAGACCGCCGAGATGGCCATCCAGGCGGCGCTGACGGGCCACCTGGTGTTCTCTACCCTGCACACCAACGATGCCCCCAGCGCCATCACCCGCATGATGGAGCTGGGTGTTCCGTCGTACCTCATCAATGCCACCTTGCTGGGCGTGCTGGCCCAGCGGCTGGTGCGCACGCTGTGCAAGCACTGCAAACAAAAGGATGAGGCCGCGAGCCGTGAAGCCCTGACCGAGGTGGTCAAGCCCTGGAAGATCAGTGGTAGCTACCACCCGTACAAGCCGGTTGGCTGCGTGGATTGCCGCATGGGCGGTTTCAGGGGCCGCATGGGGCTCTATGAATTGCTCACCGTCAGCGAGGCGCTCAAGGACAAGATCACCCAGGCGCCTTCCATTGATGTGCTGCGTCGGCAGGCCGTGCAAGACGGCATGCGTCCCCTGCGCCTGGCGGGTGCGCTGCGCGTGGCCGAGGGGCTGACCACGATGGAAGAGGTGATTGCCGCCACGCCGCCTCTGGAGTGAGCGAAGGGGAGGGGCGGTCATTCCTCTGCGGTTGGCCAGCCGTCTTCCAGAGTGGTTTTCGAGACAGTCTCCTGGGCGACTCGCCCGGTGGTGCATGCTTGCCAGGCGTTACCGGATGTAGGTGGAATCCACATCGCGCTGCCCCCTCCTTGCCAGCACAATCGCGCAGTCGAGAATTCCGTCAAGGAGACAATTCGTGAAAATCAAGAGTAATAAAGACTTTGCGTCCGGGCTCATGTTCATGGGCGTCGGGGTCGCATTTGCGTGGGGTGCCACCACTTACAACGTGGGCACGGGCGCGCGCATGGGCCCTGGCTACTTCCCGTTATTGCTGGGGATATTGCTGGCCCTCATCGGCAGCGTGATCACCTTCAAGGCGCTGACCGTGGAAACCGCCGACGGCGACAAGATCGGCAAATGGGCCTGGAAGCCGCTGTTCTTCATCCTGGCCGCTAACTTTGCCTTCGGCATTCTGCTGGGCGGCCTGCCCAGCCTGGGCATCCCGGCCATGGGGCTCATCGTGGGCATCTATGCACTGACCTTCATCTCCAGCCTGGCTGGCAATGAGTTCAATGCCAAGGCCGTATTTGTTCTCGCCACCGTGCTGGCCATTGGCAGCTATGTGGCTTTTGTGTGGGCGCTCAAGCTGCAGTTTCCTGTGTGGCCGAGTTTCATCGCAGGTTAAGCAGGAGCACCGACCATGGATCTTATTAACAACTTGTCGTTGGGTTTTGGTGTTGCTTTCACTTTCCAGAACCTGATTTACTGTTTTGTGGGCTGTTTGCTCGGCACGCTCATTGGCGTGCTGCCAGGCATTGGCCCGGTGGCGACCATCGCCATGCTGCTGCCGGCCACCTATGCGCTGCCCCCGGTGGCGGCGCTGATCATGCTGGCTGGTATTTACTACGGTGCCCAGTACGGTGGTTCCACCACCGCCATTCTGGTGAACCTGCCAGGCGAGTCCTCGTCGGTGGTGACCGTGATTGACGGTTACCAGATGGCGCGCAAGGGTCGAGCGGGGCCGGCGCTGGCGGCTGCGGGCCTGGGTTCGTTCTTTGCGGGCTGCGTGGGTACGCTGATCCTGGCGGCCTTTGCGCCTCCGCTGACCGAAGTCGCGTTCAAGTTCGGCCCTGCCGAATACTTCTCGCTGATGACCTTGGGCCTGATCGGTGCCGTGGTGTTGGCCTCGGGTTCGTTGCTCAAGGCGGTGGCCATGATCGTGCTGGGCCTGCTGATGGGTCTGGTGGGGACCGACGTGAACTCGGGTGTGGCGCGCTTCAGCTTCGATATCCCTGAGCTGACCGACGGCATCGGTTTCGTGACCATCGCCATGGGTGTGTTCGGTTACGGTGAAATCATCGCCAACCTCTCGCGCCCCGATGATGAGCGTGAGGTGTTCACTGCCAAGGTGGAAGGTCTGTTCCCCACCAAGGAAGACTTCAAGAACATGATCCCCGCTGTGCTGCGTGGCACAGCGCTGGGTTCTGCTCTGGGCATCTTGCCCGGTGGTGGAGCCTTGCTGGCCGCTTTTGCTGCCTACACGGTGGAAAAGAAGACCAAGCTGCGTCCTGGCGAAGTGCCCTTCGGCCAAGGCAACATCCGCGGTGTAGCGGCCCCCGAGTCGGCCAACAACGCAGGTTCGCAAACCTCGTTCATCCCTCTGCTGACACTGGGCATTCCTCCCAACGCCGTGATGGCGCTGATGGTGGGTGCCATGACCATCCACAACATCCAGCCTGGTCCCCAGGTGATGACGAGCAACCCCGAACTGTTCTGGGGCCTGATCGCGTCGATGTGGATCGGCAACGCCATGCTGGTGATCCTGAACCTGCCGCTGATCGGCATCTGGATCAAGCTGCTGACCGTGCCTTACCGCTGGCTGTATCCGTCCATCGTGCTGTTCTGCGCGGTGGGTGTGTACTCCACCAACAACAACACCTTCGACATCTGGATGGTGGGTGCGTTTGGTCTGATTGGCTACATCTTTCACAAGCTGGGCACCGAGCCTGCACCTTTACTGCTCGGCTTCATTCTGGGCCCCATGATGGAAGAGAACCTGCGCCGTGCGCTGCTGCTGTCGCGTGGTGACTGGAGCGTGTTTGTGACGCGTCCGCTGTCGGCTGGCCTGTTGGCGGCTGCGGCACTGCTGCTCATCATCGTGCTGCTGCCTTCGGTCAAGAACAAGCGCGAAGAAGCGTTTGTGGAAGACTGATCGGTTCCGACTCTTTTCTCACCCTGATCAACGGCACCTTCGGGTGCCGTTGTTTTTTGGGCAGTGGCGTCCACGTGGTACGGCTGTCGCCAGTACACAATTGCGGGCAGAGGTCCGCATGTCCACACCGTTTCATCCCACGCAGCACCCGCACCGGGCGATGCTGCACAACGAAATCCACGCCCGCCCGCCCGAGGCGATGAATGCCCCGCTGGCCATCGCCCACATCGTGATGCTGGCCGATGCGGCAGGGCGCGAGGCCAGCCGGGCCCATGTGGCCGCGCTCCTGCGGGACCACCACATGGCGCTTCCCGACGCCCAGACTACCCACTTGCGGATGGACTTGGGCGCTTTTCGGATGCGCTGGGAGATGCACACCGAATTCGTCACCTGGACCTTCATGGTCCCGGCTCCAGTGGAGGCCTTTGGAGAGCGGGAGCCGGTCAGTGCCGTGGATTCCGTTCCGCACGACTGGCTTGCAGCTTTGCCCGGGCAATGCCTGTGCAGCCTGAACCTGTGGGTGCTGCCCACACACACCTTTGGATCGGGCTCCCTGGTCAAGCATGTTCTGCACGAAGACACATTGGTAGCCTCTACCGTGGCCGACGGGCATGGTGAGGTGTACACCGACTTTGCGATCCACGCCGACGGCTTTTCGCGCATGGTGCTGCTTGCAGGGGGCATGACACCACGGCGCCTGGGGCGTTTGGTGCAGCGCCTGCTGGAAATCGAGACCTATCGCATGGCTGCCTTGCTCGGCCTGCCTGCCGCTCGCGAGGCTGCCAGCGTGCTGGCCTTTGCTGAGCGCGAACTGGCGGCGCTGGCTGAAGCCATCCGCACGGCCAACCGTGATGACGAGCCCGCCTTGCTCGATCGGCTGACGCGCCTGGCCGGGCAGGTGGAAAGTCAGTACGCAGCCACGCACTCGCGCTTCTCGGCCAGCAGTGCCTACTTTGAATTGCTGGACCGCCGTATCCAGGACATTGCCGAGTCCCGCCTGGCGGGCATGCAGACCATCCGGGAGTTCATGGACCGGCGCCTGACCCCCGCTCGGAGTACCTGTGAGTGGGCAACCCGTCGGCAGGATGCGCTGTCGCAGCGCGTATCGCGCATGAGCAACCTGCTGCGCACCCGGGTAGAGATCGAACAGCAGCAAAGCAGCCAGGCGCTGCTGACCACCATGAACCACCGGCAGGATCTGCAGTTGCAGATGCAGTCCACCGTGGAGGGGTTGTCTGTGGCGGCCATTACCTATTACATCGTCGGGCTCGTCAGCTATCTGGCCAAGGGCGCGCAAAAACTGGGCTGGCCGTTGTCGCCGGAGACTACGGCAGCCCTCGCGATTCCGGTGGTGGCGGCAGGGGTGTGGTGGTCACTGCGGCGGCTGCACCAGCGGGTGTTCCGCAAACACCGCTAAGGCGGTTGGCCCACCGATCTGTCGAGCGGCACGGAGTGCACTTTGGCTTGTCAGCCATCGTTGATGAAGGGGGCGCCCGCGCAGAGGTTCGATGGCCTGCACCAGCCTTGCCGTGTCACACTGGGCGCAACGCTCCGGCGACCACTGTCCGGCAGATACTTCAGCAGGCGCTTTGCGTCCCTTCGTACCCGTGACCACTGAAAAGAAGAGCATTGCCTCCGGCCTTGTGCTGGCATTCCTGGGCTCCATCGCCTTCAGCGGCAAGGCCATCATCGTCAAGCTGGCCTACCGCCATGGGGTGGATGCGGTCACGCTCATCATGTACCGCATGCTGTTTGCGCTGCCCATCTTTGCCGTGATGGCCTGGTGGGCCAGCCGGGGCAGACCGCCACCCACCCGCAAGGACTGGCTGGGCGTGCTGGGCCTGGGTGTCACCGGCTACTATCTGGCGAGCTTTCTCGACTTTGCAGGGCTTGCCTACATCAGCGCCAGCCTGGAGCGCCTCATCCTGTACCTCAACCCCACGCTGGTCGTGTTGCTGGGCTGGGTGTTGTACGGACGTGGTATCCGCTGGGCCCAGGCGGCAGGCATGCTGGTGAGCTACAGCGGCGTGGTTCTGGTGTTTGGCCACGAGGCCAACCTGCAGGGTGCCAATGCTGCCTGGGGCACCTTGCTGGTGTTCCTGAGCGCAGTCAGCTATGCCATCTATCTGGTTTACAGCGGCGAGATGGTGCAGCGCCTGGGCGCGCTGCGGTTGGTGGGGCTTGCCACCACCGTGGCTTGCCTGTGCTGCCTGTTGCAGTTTGTGCTGCTGCGGCCGCTGAGTGCGGCAGTCGTTGCGACTGAGGTGATCTGGCTGTCGGTGCTCAACGCCACCCTGTGCACGGCCGCGCCCGTGCTGATGGTGATGATGGCCATTGAGCGCATCGGCGCAGGCATGGCCGCGCAGACGGGCATGGTGGGCCCGTTGTCCACCATCCTCATGGGCGTGTGGATTCTGGGCGAACCGTTCACGGTGTGGGTCGCTGCCGGGACGGTGCTCGTGGTCGCGGGTATCTTCATTTTTACCCGCATGGCGCGCAGGGCCTGACAGCCCACATCCCGCAGCCCTTTGGGGCGCCGTGACAAGGGCCGCCCTGCTTGCTTTTATGACGTCTTCTTTTTGGGAGCTGCCTTGCTGCGGGCTGGTGCCTCGGCCGGTGCGGCGGGTGACGGCACCGCAGCTGCTGCGGGCGCAGTCTTGGGATTCATGCGCTGGGCCACCGTCACGGGGGCCGTGCCGGTGAATACATCGAGGTTCTTGCCCATGGCCAGCTCCAGTTGCTCCAGGCGCGCCTGTGCCGGCGGGTGTGTGGCCAGTGCCAGCGTGAAGGCCGGGTTGTCAGGCGTGGCGGTGCGCAGGTGCTGCAGCACCGACACCAGTCCATAGGGATCAAACCCCGCGCGGGTGGCCAGGGCCACGCCAGTGCGGTCGGCATCGTACTCATCGGTCTGGTCCAGGCCGCGTGCGTACAGGTTGCGCCCCAGTGCCAAAAATTGCGAGGCCACCACGTTTCCCACGGCGTTGGTCTTGATCTGGGAAGCCACCAACTGGGTCAGCATGCCCGACTGTGCGGTCTTGCGAATGGCCAGCAGGTGGTGTTTGGCGGTGACGTGGGTGATTTCGTGGGCGAGGATGCCAGCCAGCTCGGCCTCGTCGGCGCAGCGGTCGATCAGGCCCTTGGTCACGAACACATACCCCCCCGGGGCCGCAAAGGCGTTGTACCCCGAATCGTCCAGCACCACAAAGGTCCACGGCAGGTTGGGGCGGGGCGATTGCAGGCTGATCCAGCGCCCGAGCTGATTCACATACCGCTGCAGTGCCATGTCCGGGTGTAGGGGTTTGCTGCCCAGCAGCACGGCCGAGAGTTGGCGGCCGATTTCGATCTCGCGGGGCTCGTCGATGCTCTCGACCGAACGGGTGAGCATGCTGATGAGGTCATCCCCCTGGCCTGCGGGGCTGCCTCCACCGGTGATGGCGCCCAGCAGGCCTCCGCCGGTGTTGCTGGTGGAGCTGCCACCACCCAGGGCGTTGAGCAGATTCATGACCCCCTGGCTCTGTCCCTGGCTGGGGAGCAGGGTCAGGGCCAGGGCGGTGCACGCCGCAACTAGCAGCCGGGTGCGGGAGAGGGATGGGGGCAGACGCATGGCAGCTCTCGCTCAGTTGGGGCTGAAATTGGGGTCGGACGGATTGTTGGACGAGCCTGTCGCCCCCGATCCGCTGCTGGAGGAGGGCCGGGGCGGCTCCGCCAGGGGTGCCACGTTGCGTGGCTGCAGCGACGCATTGCTGGCGAACTGGCGGGCTTGGTCGGCGTTGACCCGCAGCCCCTCGGCCTGGGTCACGGCAGCCGGGTTGGGTTGCGCCTTGGCGATGTCTTCGGCTCCCAGACCCCGGATGCCCACGGTGGAGGTGGCGGTCGTGGTGCCGCCGCTGTTTCCGCCGAACAAGCTGCCAAGGCCTCGCATTCCGCTCGTTGCGGCATTGCCAGTGGCCGGTGCAGCGCCTGACTGGGGGCCCAGGTCAAACATATGGACCCAGCCCGTAGCGCCTTGTGCTGTGCTGACCTTGGTCCAGGGCCCCTTGCGCTCACTGCTGCGCGTGACTACTGAGTTGGCCTCCAGGGGTGCCACGCTGGCGCCGCTTTCTGCGGGGCTGTCGCGCAGCTGGGTGGCGCGTTTGACCACGGCAACCTCCTGCGCATGCGCTATGGTGCAGAGCAGTGGCAAGAGGGCCATCGCGGCCGATGCCAGCCAAGGCGCCAGGGCTTTCCAGTGCGGCCGGTTCATGGTGATGCTCTCCAACTATGATTTAACAAAGCACACTTGTATCAGTGTGCAACCAGGAGATTGTTATGGATTTGGGTATTGCAGGCAAATGGGCGCTGGTGTGTGGCGCGAGCAAGGGGCTGGGCTATGGCTGCGCGCAGGCTTTGGTGCGCGAGGGTGTCAATGTGGTCATCAACGCCCGCAGTGCCGAGGCACTCGAACAGGCTGCTACTCGTTTGATAGCTGAAAGTGCAAACAAGACCAGCGCCAGCGGCCAAAAGGGTGCATCACCTCAGGTGCTGGCTGTGGCGGCCGACATCACCACTCCCGAAGGGCGTGCGGCGGTGTTCTCGGCGGCCGGAGGACCGGGCCGCGACTTCGACATCGTGGTCACCAACGCAGGCGGCCCACCCACCGGCGACTTCCGCGACTGGAACCGCGACGCCTGGATCAAGGCTGTGGACGCCAATATGCTGACCCCTATCGAACTGATCCAGGCCACGGTGGATGGCATGGCTGCACGCGGGTTTGGCCGCATCGTCAACATCACTTCCAGCGCCGTGAAGGCGCCCATCGACATCCTGGGCCTGTCCAACGGCGCGCGCAGTGGTCTCACGGGGTTTGTGGCGGGTGTGTCGCGCAGCAAGATCGCAGCGAGTGGGGTGACCATCAACAACCTGCTGCCTGGTAAATTCGACACCGACCGGCTCGCAGCCACCGTCACGGCAGCCGCCAGCAAGGCGGGCAAGAGCGTCCAGGATGTGCGCTCCGCGCAGCAGGCGCAGATCCCGGCAGGGCGGTATGGCTCTGCCGAAGAGTTTGGTGCCATTTGCGCCTTCCTGTGCAGCGTGCACGCGGGCTACATGACGGGACAGAACGTGCTGGCCGACGGTGGTGCCTACCCCGGTACGTTCTGACGCAGGCCGGGCCCGACGAGGCCCGGCTGGTGGGCTGTCTGGCGCAGTGCTCCCGCAGAACGGAAGCTGGCGTGGTGTTTTGCCGACAGCTTTACCGGAGCGCTGAATAATTGGTGGAATACTGCGGGCCAGCGCCTGCCACTGTCCGCCGCCATGCAATCTGTCCACACTCCCTTTCTGCCGCGCCTGAAACGCCACTGCACCCTGCTGTGTCTGGCGCTGTGCGTTGGGGCTGCTGTGCAGGCCGCCGATGCAGCCAGCGCGGCGGGTGCGGGCACCACAGCGGCAGCTCCATACCGGTTGCGCATCGTGGGCGGTCTGGCCGGTATCAGCCAGTACGTCCGGCAGGAAGAGCCCTTCTGGACCAAGGAGCTTTCTCGCCTGAGCGCCGGGCGCTTCCAGGCAGAGATCGTGCCCTTTGACCGGGCCGGCGTGCCTGGGGCCGAAATGCTGCGTTTGCTGCAGCTGGGCGTGGTTCCTTTTGGCACCACCCTGATGAGTTCGTTCACCGCGCAATACCCCGAATACACAGCGCCTGACCTGGCCGGACTGAACCCCGACCTTGCCACGCTCAAGACTACGCTGGCGGCGTTTCGCCCCTACCTCGAAAAGGCGTTGCGTGAGCAGCATGGTGTCGAGGCACTCGCCATCTACGTGTACCCGGCGCAGGTGGTGTTCTGCAAGAAGCCACTGCGTACGCTGGCCGAGCTGACCGGCCGCCGCGTGCGTGTGTCGTCGGCCAGCCAGGCCGACTTTGTGGGCGCCTTGGGCGGGGTGCCCGTGCTGACCAGTTTTTCGCAGATCGTGCCGAGCTTGACCGCGGGCAATACCGAATGCGCCATTACCGGCACCATGTCGGGCAACATGCTTGGCCTGCCGGCGCTCACCACCCACGTGCACACCCTGCCGGTGACCTGGGGGCTTGCGGTGTTTGGTGCCAACCAGGCCGCCTGGGCGGCGCTGCCGCCCGACCTGCGCACGCTGCTCAAGCGCGAACTGCCCCGCCTGGAAGCCGCCATCTGGGCCGAGTCCGAGCGTGAAACTGCCGACGGGCTGGCTTGCAACCGGGGTGCCCCCACCTGCAACGCTGGCACCAAGGGCAGCATGGTGGTGGTGCCCGTGTCGCCCCAGGATGAGCGCAGCCGCCAGGAGATCCTTGAATCCACCGTGTTGCCGCGCTGGGTGCAGCGTTGCGGCGCTCGCTGCGCGCAGGTCTGGAACCAGACCATCGGGCCAGTGCGTGGGCTGCAGGCAGCGCCTGCGAAATGACAGAGTCCGCCGCACCTTCGCGCATCAAGGCCTATGTCTGGGCGGGCGCTGCAGTGTTTGTGGCGGCCGTGGTGGCGGTGGCCGGTACCCTGGCGTGGAATGCCCGCCAGGCCGCGCTGGCCGATAGCGAGGCCCAGGCCACCCGCTTCGTGGCGGGCGCAGAGGCGGCACTCAACCGCTCGCTGCTGGCCGTGGACGTGCTGCTGGCCAGCATGGACGAGCTGCTGGGACTGTCCAATGCCATGCCCAAGTGGCTGGATGCCGATACGGCCAGCCAGCGGCTGCGGGGGTCGGCGCGGCAGAACCTCATGGTGCGCTACGTGGCGGTGCTCGACAGCACGGGCAAGGCGTTGGCGTCGTCCGACCCCGCAGGCGCCAGCCTGTTGGTGCAACTGCCGGCCGGTTTTCTGGAGAGCGTGCTGGAGCAACCTGTATCCACCCTGATGGTCAGTGCGCCGGTGGTGAGTTTTGCCAGTTCCGAGAAAGTGTTGTACTTCGCTCGCCACCTGCGCATGGCGGACAGCTCGCGGGTGGTGGCCGTGGCCGAGCTGCCGGTGTCGGCCCTGAGCTCGGTGCTGGTACAGGGCGTGGACATCAGCGGTCTGCAGGTCACGCTGGAGCGCGCCACCGGGCAACTGCTGCTGAGCGTGCCCAACCGCGAAGACGTGACCGCGCCCACCCTCACGCCGCCCATCGGAGATTTGGTCGACCGGGGAATGGCCTGGCAGGCCCCTGCGCGATTGACCGGCGAGCCATCGCTGGTGGTGTTCCGGCCCATCCTGTACCAGGACTTGCGCATCGCGGCCAGCATTCCGCTGGACGCAGCGCTTGCCGGCTGGCGCGACCAGCGCGATGCCATTGCGCTGACCACCGCGCTGTTCATCGCCATGATCTTTGCGGCGGGAGTGCTGGCACTGCGCTACGTGGACCGGATGTCCCAGGCCCGCCTGGCCATTGCGCAGTCCAAGGCCACGCTGGACCAGGCGCTGGAGTCCATGGTGAGCGGCTTCTTGCTATTGGACAGCCAGCATCGGGTGGTGCAGTGGAACCGCCAGCTGGAGACGATTCTCCCGTGGCTGCAGGGCGTGATCACACCACTCATTCCGTTCCGAACGGTGCTGGAGGCCACGGTGGAGCACCATGTGCCCCGCCTGTCCGACGATGAGCGCAAGCGGTGGGTGAGCCAGCGCCTGGAGCGGCAAAAGCACCAGCCCGAGCCGCGTGAACAGTCGTACGCCAATGGCAGCACCATCCAGATCACCGAACGCGCCACGCCCGATGGCGGCCTCGTCATCAGCTACCACGACGTGACTGCGCTGCGCAAGGCCAGCACGGAGATCGAGAGCCTGGCCTTTTACGACCCGCTGACCAACCTGCCCAACCGCCGTCTGTTGATGGACCGCATGCAGCAAGCCATTGCCGCCAGCGTGCGCAGCGGGCAGTACGGCGCCTTGTTGTTCCTGGACCTGGACCACTTCAAGACCCTGAACGACACGCGGGGCCATGAGGTGGGCGACATGCTGTTGCGCCAGGTGGCTCAGCGCCTGAAGACCTGCGTGCGGCGCGAGGACACGGTGGCGCGCCTGGGGGGCGACGAATTCGTGGTCATGCTCAGCGACCTGTCGGTGCACCGTGATGAGGCCGCCGCCCAAGCGCGCCGGGTGGGCGAGAAGATCCTGCGCAAACTCAACGTGCCATACACGCTGGGGGGGAACGCGCACCACAGCACGCCCAGCATTGGCGCCACGCTGATGGGCGGCAGCCTGCAGTCGTCGGTGGACCTGCTGAAAGAGGCTGACATCGCCATGTACCAGGTCAAATCGCAAGGGCGCAACGCGCTGTGCTTTTTTGACCCCCAGATGCAGATCGTCATCAGCATGCGCGCGCAGCTGGAGACCGACCTGCAGATGGCGCTCACAGCGCGGCAGTTTGTGCTGCACTACCAGCCGCAGTTCCACCTGGATGGCCGCATGGTGGGCGCTGAGGCCCTGATCCGGTGGCAGCACCCCGAGCGCGGGCTGGTTGCGCCCGGCGAGTTCATAGGCGTGGCCGAAGAAAGCGAACTCATCGTGCCCATGGGCCACTGGGTGCTGCGCACGGCCTGCGAGCAGCTGGCGGCCTGGCAGGGGGACGAGCGGTACCGGCACCTGCAGGTGTCCGTCAACGTGAGCGCGCGGCAGTTCCGCCAGCGCGACTTTGTGGCCCGGGTGGTGGAGGTGCTGCGCGAGACGGGCGCCAAGCCACACCTGCTCAAGCTCGAACTCACCGAATCACTGGTGCTGGACAACGTGGACGACACCATCGCCAAGATCGGCATGCTCAAGACCAAGGGCGTGCGCTTTTCGGTGGATGACTTTGGAACCGGCTATTCATCGCTGGCGTATCTCACGCGGCTGCCGCTGGACCAGCTCAAGATCGACCAGTCCTTTGTGCGCAACCTGGGGGTGCGGCACACCGACGATGTGATCGTCCAGACCATTCTGGGCATGGCACGCAACCTGGAGCTGGATGTGATTGCCGAAGGGGTGGAAACCGAGGCACAGAAGGACTTCCTGGCCCGGCACGGCTGTGTGTACTTCCAGGGCTATCTGCTGGGGCGGCCCACCCCGGTGATGGACCTGGAGGCGTTGATGGAGTCGGCCACCACGGTCACTGCCCCGGGTTGATGGGCCCAGAAAGGCCGCGTCGTTTGCTACTTTTTGTGTAGCAATTGGGGCAATGAATACCTGCGCTACCGCCGGTTTTGGCCAAAACTGGAATCCGTCAACGCCGTGACGACACCACGATGCCACCCACGATCAGCGCGAACGCCACGGCATGGAACGCCTTGGGCGTGTCGCCCAGAAAGGCCGCCGAGAGCACCCCGGCAAACAGCGGCGTGAGGTTGATGAAAAACCCGGCGGCTGCGGGCCCGGCGCGTTGCACGCCCACCCCCCAGCAGCGGTAGGCCAGCACCGCAGGTCCTACGGCGATGAAGGCCAGGGCGGCTATCAGCGGCCATCCCCATGCGATGTGCGTGCGCCCGCTGGCCCATTCGGCCCCCGCAAAGCTGCCCGACCAGGCCAGTCCAAACACCATTTGTGCCATCAAAAACGCAGCCCAGTCGCCCCGGATGCTGGTGGGCTCGCTGGTGCGCGACAGCAGCCAGCTGTAGAACGCCCACGAGATGGTGGCCAGCAACATGAACAAATCGCCCGGCACTAGGCGGAAGGCCAGCAGCTGCGACCACTCGCCCCGGCTCAGCACCAGCAGCACACCACACACCGACAGCAATGCCCCCAGCACCTGCCGCCGCGTGACGGTGGCCCCGAAGAACAGCGCGCCCACGGCCAGCATCCACACCGGCATGCTGGAGCCGACCAGCGTCACGTTGATGGGGGTGGAGGTTTGCAGCGCCATGTACTGCAGCGCGTTGTAGGCCCCGATGCCCAGCAGGCCCAGCAGCGCATAGCGGCGCCAGTGCGGCCACAGCGGGCTGTCGGCGCGCAGCACGCCATGGGCCAGGGGCAGCAGGATGGCAAAGGCCAGCACCCAGCGGATGAAGTTCAGGGTGATGGGGGGAATCAGTTCATGGACCAGCCGCCCTACCACCGCGTTGCCGGCCCACAGCAGGGGCGGGATCACCAGCAGCACGGCCGTGCCGGGTGTGATTTTTTGAGTCATGGGGCTGCACTGTAACGGTGCAGGCACGGCCCTGCTGCGCCCGGGGCACAAGGCCCCAGCACGCACCGGTGCTGCAAGGGCCGTCGGCAACCGCGTGCGATTCGTGGCAGGATGGCCGCCGTTGAGACATCCCCCCCTTTTTTGTTTGAGGAGACGTTAGCCATGAGCCTTGCCGTCCAGATCCGCCAGCACGGTGGTCCCGAAGAACTCCACATCGTTGACGTCCCTGTGGGCGAGCCTGGCCCCGGTGAGGTCCGCATCCGCCACCACGCCATCGGCCTGAACTTCATCGACGTGTACCACCGCACCGGCCTGTACCCCTTGAGCATGCCCGCCACCATCGGCATGGAAGGCGCGGGCGTGATCGAGGCGGTGGGCGAGGGCGTCACGCACCTGAAGGTGGGCGACCGCGCCGCCTATGCCAGCAATCCTCCCGGCGCCTACTGCGAAGTGCGCGTGATGCCCGCCAAATGCGTGTGCAAGCTGCCCGACGCGATCAGCTTTGAGACTGGCGCGGCCATGATGCTCAAGGGCCTGACGGCGCAATACCTGCTCAAGAAAACCCGGCCTGTGGAAGGCCTGCAGCCTGGCGACCATGTGCTGTTCCATGCCGCAGCGGGCGGTGTGGGCCTCATCGCCTGCCAATGGGCCAAGGCGCTCGGCCTGCAGCTCATCGGCACGGCGGGGTCCGATGCCAAGTGCCAGCTGGCGCTGGCCAACGGCGCGGCGCACGCCATCAACTACAGCACCGAGGACTTTGCGGCGCGCGTGAAGGAGATCACCGGCGGCAAGGGCGTGAAGGTGGTGTATGACTCGGTGGGCAAGGACACCTGGGACAAGTCGCTCGAATGCCTGCGCCCGTTCGGCCTCATGGCCAGCTTCGGCAACGCGTCGGGCCCGGTGGCACCGTTTGCGCCCGGCAGCCTGGGTGCCAAAGGCTCGCTGTACGTCACGCGCCAGACACTGTTCACCCACATCGCCACGCGCGAGGCCACGCAAGCCATGGCGGACGACCTGTTTGCCGTGGTCGCCAGCGGGCAGGTCAAGATCCACATCGACCAGCGCTACCCGCTGGCCGATGTGCAGCAGGCCCACCGCGACCTGGAAGCACGCAAGACCACCGGCTGCACCATCCTCACGCTGTGAACGCGGCTGCACAGGCGCCAACCTTCGACCAGTGGCTGGCAGGGGCACGCCAGGCGGCGCAGCAGCCACCGGCCCAGCCGCGCCAGCCCC
>NZ_QAIM01000167.1:0-5824 GCF_003061035.1 Acidovorax sp. HMWF018 | reverse complement strand
CGTGCAGGGAGAGCAGCGTGGGGCTTACTTGCCGCCGCGCAGCTTGGCCAGCGTGGCGTAGACCTCTTTCACCGTCTCTGCGCCCACTTTTTCGCTGTGCTTTTCGACCACGGGTTTCACCTTGGCGCGCAGCTTGTCCAGCTCGGCAGGCGAGAACTCGGACACCTGCATGCCGGCCTTCTTGAGGTCTTCCAGCGCCACATTGGCCTGCACGCGCGACACACCGCGCTGGAAGGTTGTGGCCTCGGCCATGGCGTCGGTCAGCGCCTTCTGGTCAGCAGGGTTCAGGCTGTCCCAGAACTTCTTGCTCACGATCACGGCCTGGGGGTTGTACATGTGGCGCGTCACGGTCAGGTACTTCTGCACCTCCGCAAACTTGGACGACAGGATGGTGGAGAACGGGTTCTCCTGGCCGTCCACGGCCTTCTGCTCCATGGCCGTGTACAGCTCGGGGAAGGGCATGGGCACGGCATTGGCGCCCAGCGCGTTGAACATGTCGATGTAGATGGGCGACTGGATCACGCGGATCTTGAGGCCTGCAATGTCTTCAGCCTTGGTGATGGGGCGCTTGCTGTTGGTGAGGTTGCGAAAGCCCAGCTCCCAATAACCCAGGCCCACCAGGTTCTTGGCCTGCAGCTTGTCGAGCAGCTTCTTGCCGAAGGGGCCGTCCGTCACGGCGTCAGCCTCTTGGGGCGTAGCGAACAGGAAGGGGAAGTCGTAGATGCCGAATTCCTTGGCCTGGGCCGACAGAATGCCCGCGTTGAGCACCGTCATCTCCACCGTGCCACCTTGCAGCGCCGACACGGTCTGCAGGTCGCCGCCCAGCGTGCCGCCGGGGAAGAGCTTGACGGCAATTCGGCCGTTGGTCTTGGCCGCCACCAGGTCGGCAAACTTTTGCGCGCCCTGGGCTTGCGGGTGGTCCTTCTGGTTCTGGAAGGCGAACTTGATGGTGCGCTCCTGCGCGTGCGCAGCGGGCAGCAGCGATGCGGCGACGAGGGCCGTGGCGAGCAGGGTCTTGAGCAGCTTCATGGGATGGTCTCCTTGGTTTTTGGGCAGGCAGAAACGGTAGGCGCGGGAGGGAGGGTCAGCCCCCAAGCAGGCGCAAGGGCACGAGAACGATGGATGGGAACAGCACCAGCAGGAACATGACGATGAACTGCGCCACCATGAACGGCATGACGCCCCGGGTGACCTGCGACATGGAAATGCGGCCCACCCCGGCCACCACATTGAGCACGGTGCCCACGGGCGGCGTGATGAGGCCAATGGCGTTGTTGATGATGAACAGCACGCCGAAGTACACCGGGTCAATGCCCGCCGCCTTGACCACCGGCATCAGCACGGGTGTGAGGATGAGGATGGTGGGCGTCATGTCCATCGCGGTGCCCACCACCATGACCAGCACCATGATCGCAATCAGCAACAGCGTCTGGTTGCCCATGAAGGGCTCCAGCATGCCGATGACAGCGGACGGAAGATCGGCCACGGTGATGAGCCAGGCCGACACCATGGCAGCTGCGACCAGGAACATGACCACGGCACTGGTGCGTGCGGAGGTCTGGAAGATATCCACCAGCTGGCGCAGGGTCAGCTCGCGGTACACGACCATCGCGACAAACAACGAGTAGACGGCGGCCACCACGGCGGCCTCGGTGGGTGTGAACACCCCCATGCGCAGACCCACCAGGATGATGATGGGCAGGCCCAGGGCCCAGACGGCTTCGCGCAACGCCAGCAGCAGCTCGGCGCGCGTTGCGCGCTTCGGCGGCGCCACGTTCTCGCGCCGCACCAGCCACCACCACGTCACAGCCAGCGAGAGCCCCAGCAGCACGCCAGGAACAATGCCCGCCAGGAACAGCTTGCTGATGGACACGTTGGCGGCCACGCCAAAGATCACAAAGCCGATCGAGGGCGGTATCACTGGCGCGATGATCCCGGCGGAGGCAATCAAGCCCGCCGAACGCTCCTTGTTGTGCCCCGCAGCCACCATCATGGGCAGCAGCAGCGACGCGAGTGCCGCCGCATCCGCCACGGCCGAGCCCGACACTGCCGCCAGGATCACGGCCGCCATGATGGCCACGTAGCCCAGGCCACCGGGGACATGGCCCACCACGGTGAGCGCCAGCTTCACGATGCGCTTGGACAGCCCCCCCACATTCATGATTTCGCCCGCCAACATGAAGAAGGGCACGGCCAGCAGCGGGAAGCTGTCCGCGCCGTTGATCACGTTCTGTGCCAGGATCTGCGCGTCGAACAGGTCGAGATGCCACATCAGCGCCACACCGCAGATCAGCAGCGCGTAAGCGATGGGGACACCGATCGCCATGGCAAGCAGCAGGGAGCCCAGGAAGATGGTGACGGTCATGGTGCGCGTTCCAGTGCAAAAAAGGGATCAGCGGCGTGTGCCCGCCGAGGGAGGGGTGGCACTGGCGTCTTCCGTGCGGTGTTGCAGTGCCGCGAGTTCTTCACTTTCCTGCACCATGACCAGCTCATGCTCGCCCAGCGGCACAAAGAGCGTGCGCAGCAGATCGCGGACCAGAATGGCAATGGCTGATGCGCCCATGAGCACACCGCTGGCATAGAAGATGCCCACGGACGCCCCGGTCACCGGCGCCTCGGTGTCGGCATTGATCAGCATCTGGGCCCAACTGCCTTTGAGCAGCAGCCAGGAGACATACAGCATCGAGATCTGTGCGAGAACCAGGCAGACCTTCTTGCCCGCAGCGGGCAGGCGAGACACCAAGACATCGGTGCCCAGGTGCCCATGCTCTCGCAAAGCCACCACGGCCCCCATGAAGGTCAGCCACACAAACAGCCATCGCGACAGCTCTTCGGACACCGTGATGCCCGAGTTCACCGTGTAGCGCAGTACCACGTTGCCGAACACCAGCACCACCATGATGGCCAGACACAGGCCGGAAAGCATGTCGAGTGCGCGGGTGTATCGCCCGAGCCAGCGGTCGGCCAGTGCAAGCATGGTGTCTCCAGTCGTTATCAGGTAGTGGATTTAATTTTGTACGAACTGGTTAGTATTTGATCTAGGTGCAAACCCTGCTCGCGAACAGCGATAGGGCAGTGCTGGGTGGCGCGGCGTGGGGCCGCGATGGATGGGTCAACCACGCCCGGCGAAGAGCGTCCTCCGGCTCATGGCCCTAAAGAACAGCAGGGTGCCAGGCGCGCAGCGCGCCGGCGGGATTCGATTCAGGGCCGCAGAAAGCGCACGATCATTTCAATGATCGATTCACGGCGTTGCGCCGTGGCGGCAGGCGTATCCAGCGAGCGCTTGAAGATCGCGACAAAGGTGTGGCGGTTGGCCACGTTGAAAAAGCACAGCGCCGAAATCGACATGTGCAGATCGACAGGGTCCACATCCGGACGAAAAACCCCCGCCGCCACGCCACGCTGGTACACGTCGCGCACGGCATGGATGACCGGGATATTCAGTTCCTGGATCGTGGCGGATTGGGTGATGTACTCGCCCCGGTGCATGTTCTCGTTCATGACCAGGCGGATGAAGTCGGGATTGGCAAGCTGGTAGTCCACCGTGAAACCGACCAGGGTGCGCAGTGCCTGCTCGGGCGCCAGGTCTTCGAGGTGCAACTCGGACTCAATGCGCCGGATGCGGCGGTAGGCGTCTTCCAGCACCGCCACATACAGACCTTCCTTGCTACCAAAGTAGTAGTAGATCATGCGCTTGCTGGTGCTGGTCAGTGCCGCGATCTCGTCGATGCGGGCCCCGGCCAGGCCCTTGTCGGCAAACTCTGCCGTGGCCACCTGCAGGATGTCGGCCATGGTGCGGTCTGGGTCGTTCACGCGCACCCGGTCGGCGCCCGGCGTGGCAGCGGCCTCGCGCGCGGCGCGCTGGCGGGTCGCCCTGGTACCAGCGGTGGGGGGTGGGTTTTGAACCATTTCGTTCATACGCCCGGGAGCATACGGCAAGCAGGGGACCGGACTGCACAAAGACCCGCGGCACTCCGCGGGAGGACGGGCTTGCCGGAGCCCTTCAGCAGCCGAGGACGGGGTCAGACGGGCTTGGTGTCCGCGAAACTCGGGCGCTGCATGAGCTTGTCGAGCAGCTTGCCCAGGTTGGGGTACTCGCTGCGCCAGGCGATCTCGGGAAAGCGGAACTCCAGCCAACCCAGGGCGCAACCCACGGCGATGTCCGACAGGCTCAGGTGGATGCCGCTGCAATAGGGCTTGTCGCCCAGACCCTGGCTCATGGACTTGAGGCCATCGTTCACCTTGAGCAGTTGGCGGTCGATCCAGGCCTGGCTGCGTTCGCTGTCCTTGCGGTGAACCCAGGTGGCTTCCAGGCGGGCCAGGATGCCGGCATCCATCACGCCGTCGGCCAGGGCCTCCCAGGTTTTGACTTCGGCGCGCTCGCGGCCCTGGGAAGGGATGAGCTTGCCCACGGGCGACAGGGTGTCGAGGTATTCGACGATGACACGCGAATCAAACACAGCCTCGCCGCCTTCCATCACCAGACAGGGCACCTTGCCCAGGGGGTTGGATGCGGAGATATGGGTGTCGTCTGCCCAGACGTTTTCTTGCACAAACTGGTAGTCGAGCTTTTTCTCAGCCATCACGATACGTACCTTGCGCACGTAGGGGCTGGCGGTGGCTCCGATCAATTTCATGGTGTGTCTTCCAGTGCGCGGGGAATGCTGAACAATTCGGGTTTGATTCTATCGACAGCGACCCGGCATGAGGCTGACTGATGCGCCGCCCCCACAAACCCCGCCGACCGGCCCCGCCTACAATCGTGCGCCATGAGCCTGTCCACCATCACCGCCCTGTCGCCGCTTGACGGCCGTTACGCCCCCAAACTTGCCGCCCTTCGCCCGATCATGAGCGAGCACGGCTACATGCACCGCCGCGTGCAAGTGGAAGTGGCGTGGTTCATTGCCTTGTCGGATGCAGGGTTTGCAGAGTTCAAGCCCCTCACCACCGGAGCGCGCGCTTACTTGCTGGGCCTGGTCAAGAACTTCTCGGAGGCCGATGCTGCAGCCATCAAGGAGATCGAGAAGACCACCAACCACGACGTGAAGGCGGTCGAATACTGGATCAAGAGCAAGTTCGAGGCACGCCCCGAGCTAGAAAAAGCCTCCGAGTTCGTGCACTTTGCCTGCACCAGCGAAGACATCAACAACACCAGCCACGCCCTGCAGCTGCGCTCGGGTCGCGATCAGGTGGTGCTGCCAGGGCTGGACCGCATCGTGCTCAAGCTGCGCGAAATGGCACACGCCTTTGCCGAAGTGCCCATGCTCAGCCGCACCCACGGCCAGACGGCCAGCCCCACCACCGTGGGCAAGGAAATGGCCAATGTGGTGATGCGCCTGCAAACCGCCTGCGACCGCATCGCCAGCGTCAAGATCATGGGCAAGATGAATGGCGCCGTGGGCAACTACAACGCCCACCTGTCTGCCTGGCCCGACTTTGACTGGGAAGCCTTTAGCAAGAAAGTCATCGAGACACCCGAGCCTCTGGGCCTGGGCCTGACTTTCCAGCCGTACAGCATCCAGATCGAGCCCCATGACTACATGGCCGAACTGTTTGATGCCGTCGCCCGTGCCAACACCATCCTGATCGACCTCTCGCGCGACATCTGGGGTTACGTGAGCCTGGGCTACTTCAAACAGCGCCTCAAGGCGGGCGAAATCGGCTCGTCCACCATGCCGCACAAAGTCAACCCTATCGACTTCGAGAACGCCGAAGGCAACCTGGGCCTGGCCAACGCGCTGCTCAAGCACCTGTCCGAAAAGCTGCCCATCAGCCGCTGGCAGCGTGACCTGACCGACAGCACCGTGCTGCGCAACATGGGCGT
>NZ_QAIM01000166.1:0-5369 GCF_003061035.1 Acidovorax sp. HMWF018 | reverse complement strand
TCCACGGGCGTGGCGGCCATGGCCTCGTAGAACGCGAACACGGTGTCGCGGGGCCAGTAGTACAGCAGCGGGCCGAGAGAGAGTTTCATGGGGCGGTCTCCGGGGGTTTTGTCATTGTGGAGAAGCACTACTTCCAGGGGCGGTGGTAGGCGCCCAGCGTGTGCTGCTGGCCTTCTGCCACTTGGTCCAGGCTGGCCATCCAGCGCGTCTTGGGCGCATAGCGGTGCGGGTAGGCCAGGCACTGGTCCATGGCCTCGCGCCAGACCTGGGTGACCTGCGCCACATAGGCGGGGCTGCGCTGGCGGCCTTCGATCTTGATGGCGCGCACACCCATCTTGAGCAGCTGGGGCAGCAGCTCCAGCGTGTTGAGGCTGGTGGGCTCTTCGATGGCGTAGTAGTTCTCGTCATCCCCCACGTCGAAACGGCCCTTGCACAGTGTGGGGTAGCCCGCGTTCTCGCCGGGTGCATAGCGGTCGATGAGCACACCGTTCAGGCGCGACTCGCGGCCCTGCGGGGTCTCCACCCAGCGCACGGCCTTCGGGGGCGAACACACGCCGTGCGTGTTGGGCGATTCGCCCGTCGCGTACGACGACAGCGCACAGCGCCCCTCGACCATTACGCACAGACTGCCAAAACCGAACACCTCGATCTCGACCGGCGTGCGGTCGATGACCTGGCGTACCTGCTCCATCGACAGCACACGCGGGAGCACGGCGCGCACGATGCCGAACTGCTCGCGGTAGAAGTTGATGGCCTCGTAGTTGGTGGCCGAGCCCTGCACCGACAGGTGCAGCCGCAGCTGGGGATGGTGCTGCACCGCGTATTGCATGAGGCCGGGGTCGGCCAGGATGACGGCGTCCACGTCCAGGTCCACCGCCTTGTCCAGGGCGCTGCGCCAGGGCCCCGGGTTGGCGGCCTGCGGGTAAGTGTTGAGTGCCATGAAGACCTTGCAGCCGCGCGCATGGGCATGGCCAATGCCCTGGGCAATGGCCGCCTCGTCGAAGTTGAGGCCCGCAAAGTTGCGCGCGTTGGTGGCGTCGCGCAAGCCCAGGTAGACACAGTTGGCGCCGTGGTCCACAGCGGCCTTCAGGGCGGGCAGGCTGCCCGCGGGGCAAACCAGTTCCATGGCAGGGCCAGCCGCCTCGGGCAAGGCGGTGGCCGTCGATTTCAAGGGATCCATCACAAGCATTCAAACGCTGGCCCCGGTGGGGAGCCACAGCACTGGGCGCCACCATACGGGGGGCTCCCCGCGCATCCGCTGATCTTCATCAACGGCAGTGCACAATGCCGGAGCAAAGCAGTCGGGTTTTGATGTGCTCCAGCCTTCCCGGCGTTCCACACTGCCCACCGGCCTTGACTTGCGTCCAGTGCCCTGCGTGGGACATCCATTTCATAAAGACGCCAAAAGGCGCCCTCTGCCGTGAACAAGAACCTGTGGTTGCTGGCCCTGTGCCAAGGCCTTTTCCTGACCAACAACGTCGTCTTCATCGCCATCAACGGGCTGGTGGGACTGCAGCTCGCGCCCTTTGGCTGGATGGCCACACTGCCGGTGATGGGCTATGTGGTGGGCGGTGCGCTGTCCACGCCGCTGGTGGCGCACAGCCAGGCGCGATGGGGGCGCAAGGTGTCGTTCCAGATCGGGCTGGCAGTGGCCGTGGTGTCGGCCGCGCTGTGTGCCTGGGCCGCGTTCAGCGCCAGCTTCTGGCTGCTGTGCACGGCCACGGTGGTGGCGGGCTACTACAGCGCCAACGGTGGCCTGTACCGCTTTGCGGCCGCCGAACTGGCCAAGCCGGACTACCGCGAAAAGGCCGTGTCGCTGGTGCTGGCCGGTGGCCTGCTGGGCGCCGTGGCAGGTCCCAACCTGGCCAGCGCCACGCGCACGCTGTTCCCGGTGCCGTTTGCCGGTGCCTACATCGCGCTGATGGGCGTGGCGCTGTTATCCATGCTGTGCATGGCGGCGATCCGCTTCGAGACGCAGTCCGTGGTGCTCAATGCGGCGGGGCAGCGCGAGCAAGGGCGCCCGCTCAAGGTGCTGATGCGCCAGCCTGCCTTCATCGTGGCCATTGTGGGTGCCGCACTGGGTTATGGCGTGATGAACCTGTTGATGGCGGCCACGCCGCTGGCCATGCAGGTGTGTGGCTTTGACTTTGATGCCTCGGCGCTGGTGCTGGAGTGGCATGTGATCGGCATGTTCGCTCCCGGCTTTGTCACCGGCCACCTCATCAAGCGGTTTGGTGTGCTGCCCATCATGGGCACCGGGGTGTTGCTCAACCTGGCGTGTGTGGCGGTGGCGCTGATGGGCGTGGAGCTGCACCACTTTGGCATTGCGCTGTTCTTTCTGGGCGTGGGCTGGAACTTCCTGTTCACCGGCTCCACCACGCTGGCCATGACGGCCTACCGGCCGGAGGAGAAGGACCGCGCCCAGGCGGCCATCAACTTCTGCGTGTACGCCACGCTGGCGCTGAGCGCGTTCTCGTCGGGCGTGCTGGTCACCACACAGGGCTGGACGCTGCTGAATGCCGGATCGCTGGTGCCCATTGTGGTGACGGGGCTGGCGCTGGCCTGGCTGGGTCTGCAGCGCAAGCGCGTTTCACGCGGCGTCTGAAGGCACCTCAGCCGCAGCGCCTTCTGCGGCCACCGTGGTGCGCAGCCACTGTGCAAAGGCCGCCACCGCAGGGTCTTCCAGGCGCCCCGGCGCCACGAACAGGCTGTAGCCCCGCGCACCGCTGTCGTGGTGCGGATGGGCCAGCACCAGCTCGCCCGATTGCAGTTCGCGCTCCACAAAATACCGGGGCACCAGGCCAATACCCAGATCGGCGCGCACCGCCTCCACCAGCATCGAGAACAGATCAAAGCGGTGGCCGCCCAGGGTGTGGGCCGGCACGCGCGCGATGCCCGCGCGGCCCAGCCAGTCGTCCCACGCCCCCAGGCGGGAGCTGAGCTGCAACAGCGGCACAGCCCGGAAGTCGCCGCGCTCTGTCGCACGCCGGTGGCGCGACTGCGGTGCACACACGGCCACGCAGACCTCGGGCATCAGGGGCGCGGGGACCACGCCGGGCCAGGCCGCGTCGTCGTACTGCACGGCAACGTCGAACGGGATCTCCGCCATGTAGATCTGCGTGGGGTACACCTGCAAGTGCAGGCTGCAGCCTTTGTGCTGTGCGAGGAAGGCCGGCAGCCGGGGCAGCAGCCAGCGCTCGGCAAACACCGGCACGCAACCCACCAGCAGGCGCGCGCCATCGGGCCGCTGGGCCATGGCTTCGAGGGTGTGGTTCTGCAGCCGCAGCAGGTCGCCCACGATCTGCGCGTGGTAGTGGCGGCCCACGTCGGTGAGGGTGGAGCCCCGCGCGCCACGCTGCACCAGCTGCAGGCCCAGCTGGCCCTCCAGCAGGCGCAGCTGCTGGCTCACGGCGCTGTGGGTGAGGCAGAGTTCTTCGGCAGCCTTGCTCACGCCGTGGTGGCGCGCCACAGCATCAAAAACAAGCAGGGCACGGGTGCTGGGGATGTGTTTGCGCATGTAAGAAAAACTGTCGGCTCGGCAGATTAAAGCAGACCCCAGGGGCCGGGTTCGGTCCAACAATTGCATGGCACTGCATGCCGGCCCGCGGCTCCATCCACGATGGCTGGACAGGCCGGTCGCTCCTTCCGTTTGTGTTCGTGTTTCGCTGGATCACCATGACTCTCCCTCTCCATACCTTCCGTGCCACAGCCCTTGCGGGTGCCATGGCCCTCGCCTGCGCCGCCTTGCTGCCCTCTGCAGCCTATGCACAGTTCGGCGCCGTGGCGCCCACGCCCACCACGCTGCGTCCCGCCGTGGACAAGGCCTACGGCCAGCTGATGGCCGCACCCCAGATCCTGCAGCTGCTCGACGCCGTGAAGGCCGACCACGACCGCGCCACCGAAGACCTGCGCATGCTCACCGAGATCGAGGCGCCGCCGTTCAAGGAACAAAAGCGTGCCGAAGCCTTCCTGGCCCGGCTCCAGGCCCTCGGCCTGACCAATGCCGCCATCGATGCCGAAGGCAATGTGGTGGGCGTGCGCAAGGGCACGGGCAACGGGCCCAAGCTGGTCATCTCGGCCCACCTGGACACCGTGTTCCCCTCCGGCACCGACGTGAAGGTGAAGGAGCGCGACGGCAAGCTGTATGCGCCCGGCATCTCCGACAACACGCGCGGACTGGCCGTGCTGCTGTCGTGGCTCAAGGTGCTGAACGACCAGAAGATCGCCACCGTGGGCGACCTGGTGTTTGTGGGCAATGTGGGCGAGGAAGAGCTGGGCAACCTGCGCGGCATGAAGCACCTGTTCAAGGAACACCTCGACATCGACGGCATGGTGGCGCTGGAGCCAGCGCCCGATGGCACGGTGCTGGTGCTGGGCACGGGCAGCCACCGCCACGAGGTGACCTTCAAGGGCCCGGGCGGCCACAGCTACGCCGCGTTCGGCGAGGTGCCCAGCGCCATCCACGGCATGGGCCGCGCCATTGCCAAGATCGCCGAGATCCGCACCCCCAAGAGCCCCAAGACCACCTTCACCGTGGGCACCGTGGGCGGCGGCACGTCCGTCAACACCATCGCGCCGGATGCGCGCATGGCGGTGGACATCCGCTCCGACGAAATGGCCCCGCTGCTGGCCACCGAAAAGCAGGTGCTGGCCGCCGTGGACAGCGCCGTGACCGAGGAGAACGCACGCTGGGGCGTGAACACCCTGAGCGCATCGACCAAGCTCATCGGCGACCGGCCCGGTGGCCGCACCGCCGCCGACGCGTTGATCGTCGAGGCTGCCGTGCGCGCCAACACCGCCTTTGGCCGCAAGACGGTGCTGGCCGGTGCCAGCACCGATGCCAACGTGCCCATGGCGCTGGGCATCCCCGCCATCGTGATCGGGGGCGGCGGCAAGACGGGCGGCTTCCACGCGCTGTCGGAGTGGATCGACCTGACGGATGCCTGGAAGGGCGCCCAGACCTCGCTGGTCACGGTGCTGGGGCTGGTGGGGGTACAAGGTGTGAGTGCGCCGCTGCTCGACAAGCGCCCACCCCGCACCAAGTAGTGGCGCGGCACCCCAGCGGCGTCGCCCCGTTCACGATTGTTGACACGAAAGCGCCGCCGAGGTGCGTACCATGGATGGTTACGTCCGGGCTGGCGCACTGCCGCCCTTCATTCCTCTGCAGGAGAACACCATGGGTTTGCTCGATTCCGTTCTGGGTGCCGTCATCAACAACGCGTCGCAAGGTGGCAGTGGCGCCGCTGCGGCGGGTGGGGCCGGTGGTGGCCTGGGAGGGCTGATCAGCCTGGCCGCACAAAACCCGCAACTGGTGCAGGCCGTGATGCCCCTGATCAGCAACGATGGCCCGGTGGGCGGCCTTCCGGGGC
>NZ_QAIM01000679.1:0-3465 GCF_003061035.1 Acidovorax sp. HMWF018 | reverse complement strand
CCACGGGCACTTCCTTGTTCTTCTCGGAATAGCCATCGAAGGGCTTGCCCTCCAGGTCGATGCGCGCGAGCACGTCGCTGTCGGGGTCGATGTGCGCGCCGATGCGCAGCATGACGAGTTCCTCGCGGTCTTCCTTGGCGTGGAACCAGTAGAAGGTGCCGGCCGGCAGCAGCACGCAATCGTTCCTGCCTGCCTCGCGCGTCTCGCCATTCGGCCCGTGGAACACCGCGCCGCCCTGCAGGATGACGAACACGTGGTCCTCGTTGGAATGCGCGTGGATCTCGTTCTCGCCACCGCTCGCGTAGGTCTTGAGCACCACGTTCATGTAGCGCGACGCGCCGAGGACCTGGTTGGTGCGGCCCTGCTTCGGCAACTGGGTCCGGATGTGGAAGAAGCTGGGCTGGCCCGGCTTGTTCAGGCGCGCCATCTCCGCGCGCCACTCCGCGGCGCTGTTGACGATCGGGGCGAAGCTGTGGCTGGGGCTGTTCGTGGTCATGGTGAATCTCCTTCGTGAATGTCAATCGATCCTGATGCCGGCTTCCGCGATGACGGGACGCCACCTCGCGGCCTCCGAGGCGATGAAGCTGCGCAGCGCCTGCGGCGAGCTGGCGTCGGCCAGCAGCCCGGCGCCCAGGAGCTTCTCCTGCACGTCCTTGGACGCGAGGGCTTGCGTCAGCGCGCGGTTGAGCTCGTCCACCACCGCAGCGGGCGTGCCCTTGGGCGCCAGCAACGCCATCCACACGTCGATGTCGGGCAGCTTGATCCCCACATCGGCCATCGATGGCACGTTGGGCAGCGTGGGGATGGGCTTGGCGCTCAGGCGCGCGAGCGGCCGCAGCGTGCCCTTCTCGAAATGGGGCATGGCGGTCGTGATGCCGTCGATGGTGAACGTGACGTCCTTGGTCAGCAGGCTCTGGGTCGTGCCCGCGCTGCCCTTGTAGGGCACCGAGACCACCTCCTTGCCCAGCGTGCGCTTGAGCAGCTCGCCGGAGAGCTGGGACGTGAAGGTGCCGAAGCCATAGCTCATTGCGGCGGCGCCGGCCTTGGACTGCGCGAGCAGCGCCTGCATGGACTGGGGTCCGGCCTGGTGGGTCATGACCACCAGGGGCGTGGTGGCCACCTTGCCGATCGGCTCGAAATCCTGGACGGGATCGTAGGGCAGCTTGGCGTAGAGGTACTGGTTCATCACCAGCGTGTTGTCGATGGCCATCAGCAGCGTGTAGCCGTCCGGCGCCGCCTTCGCGACGGCATCGGCGCCAATGATGGTGTTGGCGCCCGGCTTGTTGTCCACCACGATCGGCTGGCGCATCAACTCGCCCATACGCTGCCCGACGACGCGGGCCAGCAGGTCGGTGGGACCGCCGGCGGGGAACGGTACGATCATCCGGATCGGCCGGCTGGGATAGTCACGGGAAGCTGGTGCTTGTGCGTGCACCGGAATGGCGGCGCAAATGAGCGACACGGCGAGGGCCGCGGCGACCTGGAAGGTTTTCATGGGGTGTCTCCTGGGCGGTTGTCGATATCCGCGATTCGTTGTCGCGGACGATTTGTTGACCGCTGTCAATTCTGGGGGGCCGGTGCGTGCCCGGCAACGCAGGCTGGCCTATTCGCTGTATCGAAGAAATGAATTCGCCATGCTCCGCGCCTTTCGGAGGTCTCCGCCGTCGTCGGCGGTGGCCGGCCACAAAGGGACGCGTCGCCCTCCAGGGGCATGGGCCAGGCGTTCACGCCACGCGGCGCGCGGGCGACGACCGCCAGCATGGTCACCGCTGGGTGCAGGCACGGTTGCACGAAGCGCAGTTCGTGCTCGACATCAACGCGGACCGGTTCGGCGCTCCGGAGATCCTGGTCCTGCCCTTGCCCGCCGCGCTTGCCTGGCAGCGGGCGAGCGCATCCGCATCGCTGAGCACTAGGCCGAAGCGCAACGTGCAGTCCTGCGCGAGAAGGCGCCCGCCGTCGCTCAAAGCCCGGGCGGCGCGGCCGAACGGCACGCGCCAGCGCATCCGACGGTCCCGGGGATCGGCGGTCCGGGAGAGTCCATGTTCAGTGACTGCACGGACGACGCGACGGGCCCTCGGCCGCGGCGCGCGCTCACCAGGCCACCGCGCGAGCCGATCAAGGCGGCGCCGCCGCTCCGGGGCGCAGCTCCAAGCAGGCTCCTTGTGCCGCCCCCAATGCGCGCCACCTTGGCCACCGCCTCGGGCGCGGGACGGTCGGCCCGACCTCGCGCGGGAGACGATGCCCTTGCCCACCTTCTCGGCGCTTTCCCCGGGCAGGCGCCCGTGCACAAAAAAAGGCGCCGGGTTGCCCCGGCACCAAACCTTGGAGATAACAATGCGGGGATCCCGGCGCCCAGCCACCGCGGCCCATCGCGGGGCCGCAGCGGCGTGCCGCCGGTCGCCATCAAAAGTTGTGACGGACCCCCATGTAGATGTTGCGGGAGCTGCCGCTGGACGAGCCGACCAGCATGGCCGGGGCCTGGGCAGTGCCGGTGCCCAGCACGTACTGCGACCCGTTCTTGTTGCTGATCTGTCCCACGCCGAAGTACAGGCGCGTCCTCTTGGACAGGTCGTAGTCGCCGCCAAGCGAGATCCAGTTCGCGTCCCGGTTGCCCGTCAACGCCGTGTAGTCGGACCGGTCGTTGACGCGGGTGAACTGGGCAACGGCCGTGAACTGTCCGAACGGCACGCGCACGCCGAGGTTGGTCAGCCGGAATTCGCTCGTCGAAGCACCGGGCATGCGGGCGATTGCCCCGGTGCAGGTCGCGCAGGAGTTCTTCTCCACCGTCATGCCCAGGAAGAACTTGGCGAAGCGGGCGTCGTAGGAGCCGCCAACCACCATCGCCGAGACCTTGCCCGCAGCATCGTCCGGCCCCTCCTGCCGCTGGAAGCCCGCATTGAGGTCGAAGCCCCCGGCCTGGTAGCGCGCGGATGCGCCGTACCCGCGTCCGATCGTCGTCGAGTTCTCGCCGAAGGAGTACTGGCCGCGGAACTCGATGCCGCCCCAGCGCGGGGACACGTAGTTGACCGCGTTGTCCTGCCGCGCCGACACCCCCATCGGCAGCACCTGGCGCTGCGTGGTGGGGCTGACGTTTCTGGTGAGCGCGAGCAGCCCGCCGGCGCCTTCCCAGACGAAGGCGTCCACACTGCTCTGGACCATGTAGTACGGAGTGGGAATACGGCCCATCTGCAGCGTGCCGAACCGCGCATCGCTCAGGCCGACCGACGCCTCGCGCCCGAACGCGCGACCGCCTTGGCCGAGCGTGCCGTCGTCGAGGTTGATGCCCATCTCGAGGCGGAAGACGGCGGCAAGCCCTCCTCCCAAGTCCTCCACGCCGCGAAAACCCAGGTTGCTCCCCGCACTTCCGCCCGATACCAGCCGATTGACACTCGAGCCCCCCGATCTCGGCGAGTCCATCCCGGCATCCACCCGCCCATACATGGTCACGCTGCTCTGGGCATTGGC
>NZ_QAIM01000678.1:5209-10300 GCF_003061035.1 Acidovorax sp. HMWF018 | reverse complement strand
GCTCCACCAGCCCAGCTGCACCACTTCGCCACGGCCGAAGCTGGGGAACCAGCCCAGGTGCACCGCAAACACCAGGATCAGCAAGATGCCGATCAGGAAGGTGGGGAGGGACACGCCCAGCAGCGACAGGGTCATGAACAACTGGCTGGTGAAAGTGCCACGCTTGAGGGCGGCATACACGCCCATCGGCACACCAATCACCAGCGCGAGCAGGGCCGCTACGAGGGCCAGCTCCAGCGTGGCCGGGAAGCGCTCGGCAATCAGGCGCGATACCTTGGCGCCCTGGCGCAGGCTCAGGCCAAACTCGCCCTGCGCCGCATTCACCAGAAAGTGCCAGAACTGCACGAAGAAGGATTTGTCCAGGCCGAGGGCGCTGCGCAGCTCGCGAATCTGCTCAGGGGTGGCATCCTGGCCCAACAGGAACACCACGGGATCTCCCACGTACTGGAACAGCATGAAGGAGATGAAGGCCACCGTGACCATGACAATCACAGCCTGTATCAGGCGGCGCAATATAAAGGCAAGCATCAGAGAGTCGAGTGAGTGTTCGATGGAAGTGCCACCGCCACTTTTGGTGGCCGAGGCACTGCGGGTCAATACATCGTCAGATATACCAAAGAAAGCAAGGGCCGCACGGCCCTTGCTTTCAGTCTGTCAAGAATAAATCAGTTCACCTTGACGGTGCGCATGTCCACGCGGTTATCGGCACGGTGCACCAGTTCGATGTTCTTCTTCATGGCCCATGGGATCACCTGGTCATGCAGAGGAATGTGGGACACGGTGTCGTTGGACAGTTGCAGTGCTTCGGTCAGCATGCGGGCGCGCACAGGCGCATCGGTTTCGGCCTTGATGCGGTCCACCAGATAGTCCATGCGCTGGTTGCTGTAGCGGCCCACGTTGTAGTTGCCGTCACCACCTTGGCCCACGGTGCGCACCAGCGATTGCAGGCTGTACAGCGCGTCAAATGTCGGCACGCCCCAGCCCAGCATGTAGATGCTGGCTTCGTAGCGCTGGATCATCGGGAAGTAGTTGACCAGCGGCAGCGTGCGCAGCTTGGCCTTCACGCCCACGCGCGCCCACATCGCTGTCACGGCCTGGCAGATGGCTTCGTCGTTGATGTAGCGGTTGTTGGGGCAGGCGAAATCCACTTCAAAACCATCGGGGTAACCAGCCTCGGCCAGCAGCTTCTTGGACGCATCCACGCTGTACGGGAAGCGCTTGCCCACGGCCTCGGTATAGCCGGCCACTTGCGGCGCCACGATGGTGCCGGTGGGCTTGCCCAAACCGCGCATGATGTTGCGCGAGATGGTTTCGGCATCAATCGCCTGATAGAGGGCCTTTCGCACCCGCACGTCCTTGAGCGGGTTCTTGCCCTTGATGTTCGAGCCCGGGAGTTCTTCGCGGAACTGGTCCATGCCCAGGAAGATCGTGCGGTTCTCCACGCCGTCAATCACCTTCAGGTCAGGGCTGGCGCGCAGGCGGCCCAGATCTTGGGGGGACGGGTCGAGCACCAGATCCACTTCACCCGACAGCAGTGCGGCGATGCGCGTGGCCGCAGACTTGATGGGCGTGTAGACGATCTCGGTCACGTTGCCGTCCATCTTGCCCCACCAGTTGGGGTTGCGCTTGAACACCATCTTCACATCAGGCTGCCACGACTCGAGCGTGTAAGGCCCCGTCCCCATGGCGTTGCGGTGGGCAAAGTTCTCGTCGGTGCCCTTGATGTCTTTGGGCTCTACCGACTTGTTCTTTTCGGCCCATGCCTTGCTCATGATGCGCAACTCGGTCATCTGACGCAACAGCACCGGGTTGGGCGAAGACAGGATCACGTCAAAGTTTTGAGCATCCACCTTCACCACTTTGCTGATGCCCTGTACGTAGGGGGTGAAGTTGGACGTTTTGGCCATGGCCCGCTGGATGGAGTACACGGCATCGTCGGTGGTCAGCGGCGAACCATCATGGAACTTGACGCCCTGGCGCAGCGTAAAACGCACCTGCGTGGGGCTGATCTCCTTCCAGGCTGTCGCCAGCACAGGTTCCACATCGAACGTCTTGCTGTTGTAGTAAACCAAGCTTTCATACACGTTGGCATGAAGGCCGTTTTGCAGCGCGTTATTCTGGGAGTGAATGTCCCAGGTCGAAATTTCCCCCTGACTGGCCCATTTGAAGGGCTTGGCTTGCAGTGATGGCGCAAACAGCAGCGCGGCGGCTGCAGCCACCGCCAAAAGACTGTGGTTGAGTTTCATGGAACCCTCTTGATTAAAAGTTTTACTATGCAGTAAAGGTTGCTCTATAGCCAACGGGAAATCCCTGAATCCCCGGTGCTATGAAGGGCCTATAACTGCGCTGACAGCGCGTCCTTTATGCAAGGTTGGTGCCAGCTAAAACTTTCTTTTTACCTTGTCCACGCGGGCTCATGCCACTGATCACGGCGGCGACATCCCTTCGCCGCTCAGCGACGCGGGGTCAGAGGCACCGCATTGTGGCTTTGCTACCTACCGTGACCTTCTGGCCACCTCGACGGAAGCACTCAACAGAGGGAAATCTTTCGCCTCACAAAACCCATAGGCCTGCATGCGCAGTCAATATTCAGCACATGCACCTCAGGACCGACTCAATCCACCCGAATCGCTACACAGGGAGTGGTACACGACGAGCACACTCACACAAATAATTCGAGAAATAAAAAAGCCGCCCGAAGGCGGCTTTTAGCTTTTATATCAACAACTGGCCAAAGCCAGCTGGCGATATTAGAAGCTGTGACGGATACCGAAGTCGTAACCGTTGGAGTTGCTGTTCACACCAGTCACAGCGCCGTTCAGAGCTTGTGCAGCGCCGTTCTTGTTGCTCACGCGAGCGTACGTTGCGTACAGAGCCGTGCGCTTGGACAGGTTGTGCACGTAGCCCAGAGCCAGCTTGTTCGTGCGTGGATCAGCACCAACGGTGTCGATCTTGTAGGTGGAGTAAGCCAGACGAACTTCGCCAGCGCCCACGGGGATCAGGCCACCCAGCAGGAAGCCCTTGCCGTCGTTGCCGCCGCTGATCTTGTCTTCGTTGTAGTGAGCCATGATCTTAGCCATGCCCAGGTCATATTGACCGCCCAGGTTCCAAGACTTGATGTTGCCAGCCAGGAACTTGGTTTCGGAGAAAGCGATAGCGGCGTTGATGGGGCCGTTAGCGTAACCAGCGCGCAGTGCCAGGCCGTTGCCGTCCTTCTTGTTGGCAGCGTTGCTGTTGTTTTCACCCATGTAATACTGGGCTTGGCCGTAGAAACCACCCAGGTTGCCAGGCAGGAAGTAGCCGATGGAGTTCGAAGCGCGGATGGCGGTAGGGCCGCCCAGGCTGGAGTTCAGGGTTTGGGTGCCGCCCACGCCGAGCGTGCCGAACGGATCGAACACGGTCAGGTTCCAGAATTGGGGGGTGTAGTCACGGCCCAGACGCACTTCACCGAAGCCGCCGTTCAGGCTGACCGTCGAACGACGGTTGAAAGTCAGGCCGCCGCCAGTGCTGGTAGCTGCTTGGTTGTTGGTGTTGGTAACGCTGCCGGTACCGTTGTCGTTGTTCAGACCAGCTTCGAGCCAGAACGAAGCAGCCAGACCGCCACCCAGGTCTTCAACGCCGCGGAAGCCCAAACGACTAGCGGTCAGACCGGAGTTCGTCAGTTGCGACTTGTTAGAGACGCTGCCGGAACCATAGGCATAGGTTGCGTCAACCACGCCGAACAGGGTCACGGAGGATTGAGCCATTGCAGCGCCGGAAGCAGCCAGCACAGCCAGGGCAATCAGGGATTTTTTCATTGCGAGTTACTCCAAGGTTAAACATCGGGCTCCGGTACGGGGGGTCTATGGTGAAAGCACCTGCACAGTCCCGCCGGTTTCCCGGGCCAACCTCCTGGTGGGGAAGTTGCTCTTATTGCACCAGACCCGGACCGGTTTCGCAAAGGAATTCACCCACAATCGCCCCGAAAGGGGAAATTCGTTGCAGTGTTGCAACATTTCAGTGCGCACGGGCAAAATCACGATTGCTGCATGCAACTCCTGTGCCTTGCCTTGTGGTTTTTTGTATCCAAGTGCAATTTGTGTTTCGACACCATTGCCACCCGAAAGCTTTCCATGGACGCTTTTTTGAAAGCCGCAGACAACGCGCTGCGCACACTGTTCGCCCAACCCCGCGCTTCTGAGCAAACACCGGCCCACGGTGTGCCCGAGGCATCGCTCGATCCTGCGCAGAAAAAGCTGGCGGGGGCCCTGATGCGGGTGAACCATGTGGGAGAAGTGTGCGCCCAGGCGCTTTACAGCGCGCAGGCGGCTGTCACCCGCGACCCCGCCCTGCGGGACCACCTGCAGGCAGCAGCGCGCGAAGAAACCGATCACTTGGCTTGGACGCAACAACGCCTGGACGCGCTGGGCGCTCGCCCCAGCCTGCTCAACCCTCTGTGGTTCGCAGGGGCTTTTGCGCTCGGGCTGGTGGCTGCCAAGGTCAGTGACCGGGCCAACCTGGGTTTTGTGGTGGAGACGGAAACCCAGGTGGCCGCGCATCTGCAAAGCCACCTCGACCGGCTTCCCGAACAGGATCAGGCGTCAAGGGCCGTGGTCGCCCGGATGAAGCAGGACGAGGAGCGGCACGCAGACCAGGCCCGCGCCGCCGGCGCACTGGAATTGCCTGCCCCCGTGCGCCTCGCCATGAAAGGCGCCGCCAAGGTCATGACCACCACGGCGCACTATCTTTGACCCCCCAGCTGGTTCACGCGGGCAACAGGTGCACCAAAAACATACGCACAACCACCCGCTCAGTCTGGCAGCCCAGACCATCCCACGACTTCGTCAGGCCTCCAGCACCTCGTAGCCGGTGGTGATGTCGGCCGTCTTGCCCAGCATGATGCTGGCTGAGCAGTATTTGTCATGGCTCATGGCAATCGCGCGCTCCACGGCGGCCGGGGGGATGCCCTTGCCCGTGACGGTGAAATGCATATGAATTTTGGTGAACACCTTGGGGTCGGTCTCGGCGCGTTCCGTCGTCAACTTGACGCTGCAGCCGCGCACGTCATGGCGGCCGCGCTTGAGGATCAGCACTACGTCATAGGCGGTGCAA
>NZ_QAIM01000678.1:0-5199 GCF_003061035.1 Acidovorax sp. HMWF018 | reverse complement strand
CGCCCGTGCCTGCCAGCACGGTCTCCATGGGCCGGGGCGCCAGGTTCTGGCCGCCATTGGCAGGGTTGGCGGCATCGGGGGCACCATCCATGGTCAAAACATGGCCGCTGCCGGTCTCGGCCACAAAACCCATGCCAGAACGGGTTCCCGCCCCGCCGGTCCAACTGACTGTGCATTCCATTTGTGTTTCTCCTGTGTGACACGTGGTTTTTTTCGCACGGAAAACCGAAACGAAAAGAATTTGATGCGAATTTTGCTGCATCGCAACAAGACTCGCGCTAAACTTCGTCCATGCGCTGCCGCTTTCGAACAGAAAGGAACCGGCAGGCGGCAAGAAGCCCGAAACCCGGCACTTGCCTCGCACCGATTGTCTCCTCCATCTCCTCAAAGGATGGATTAGCCCCAGGCCTCACGGCCCGGGGCTTTTTTTTGCCCGCTCGCACCGTCCCACGGCAGGTTGCCGTCCCGGATGCCTCGGCCCCTCGCCAGGGCGACGCCCTATGATGTGGGCCCCCGCCCGCCGCCCTGCGCCGGTGGGGCTCTCCTCCTGCACCTGCCATGACCCAGCACCTCACCCCCGCCGACTACCTCAAGAAAATCCTGACTGCCCGCGTGTACGACGTGGCGGTGGAGTCGGCGCTGGAGCCCGCCAAGAACCTCAGCCGCCGCCTGCACAACAAGGTACTCCTGAAGCGCGAAGACCAGCAGCCCGTGTTCAGCTTCAAGCTGCGGGGCGCTTACAACAAGATGGCGCACCTCACGCCCGAGCAGCTGCAGCGCGGCGTGATCTGCGCCTCGGCCGGCAACCACGCCCAGGGCGTGGCCATGAGCGCCCACCGACTGGGCACGCGCGCCGTGATCGTGATGCCCACCACCACACCGCAGCTCAAGATTGATGCCGTAAAGACGCTCGGTGGCGAGGTCGTGCTGTTTGGCGAGAGCTATTCCGACGCCTACGGCCATTCCGTCCAGCTGGAAAAGGAACAGGGCCTGACCTTCGTGCACCCGTTCGACGACCCGGACGTGATTGCCGGCCAGGGCACCATCGCCATGGAGATCCTGCGCCAGCTGCAAAGCCTGGGCAGCAACCAGCTCGATGCCGTGTTCGTGGCCATTGGCGGCGGCGGACTCATCTCGGGTGTGGCCAACTACATCAAGGCCGTGCGACCCGAGATCAAGGTGATCGGGGTGCAGATGAACGACTCGGACGCCATGATCCAGTCGGTGCAGGCCCATGAGCGCGTGACGCTGGCCGATGTGGGCCTGTTCTCCGACGGCACGGCCGTGAAGCTGGTGGGAGAGGAAACCTTCCGCGTGGCACAGGGCCTGGTGGATGACTACATCACCGTCGATACCGACGCCGTCTGCGCCGCCATCAAGGACATCTTTGTGGACACGCGCAGCATCGTCGAGCCCGCCGGGGCGCTGGCTGTCGCTGCCATCAAGCAGTACGTGGCCCAACGCAAGACCAAGGGCGAGACCTACGCTGCCATCCTGTGCGGCGCCAACATGAACTTCGACCGGCTGCGCTTCGTGGCCGAGCGGGCCGAGGTGGGCGAGGAGCGAGAAGCGCTGCTCGCTGTCACCATTCCGGAAGAGCGCGGCAGCTTCCGCCGCTTCTGCGAGGTGGTCGGCGGCCTGCCCGGCGGCCCGCGCAACGTGACCGAGTTCAACTACCGCATCAGCGACGCCGCCCGCGCCCATGTGTTCGTGGGCCTGACCACCAATGGCAAGGGCGAATCGGAAAAGATCGCCAAGAACTTCAACCGCCACGGCTTCGAGGCGCTGGACCTGACGCACGACGAGCTGGCCAAGGAACACCTGCGCCACCTGGTGGGCGGGCACTCGGCGCTGGCGCAGGACGAGCGCCTGATGCGCTTCACCTTCCCCGAGCGGCCCGGTGCGCTGCTCAAATTTTTGAGCCTGATGCAGCCGACCTGGAACATCAGCCTGTTCCACTACCGCAACCAGGGCGCGGACTATGGCCGCATCCTGGTGGGCATGCAAGTGCCGCCCGAGGACAAGGCGGCCTTCGACGCCTTCCTGGCCACGCTGGGCTACCCCTATGTGGAAGAAACGCTGAACCCGGCCTACCGCCTGTTCTTGCGGTCCAAATAATGCCCAAAATGGCTGCAAGCGATAGTTGAAAATGCCTTGACAGCTATCAAAACAGAAGCACCAAGCCCCCACTGCACACCATGCAAGCCCTGCGCCACTACCTGCTGGCCGTGCAGTTCTTCACCCGCATTACCGTCACCGGTCGGCTGGCGCAGTGGGTGGGCTACAGCCCGGCCATGCTGCGGGCCAGCGCGGCGCACTTTCCGGGCATCGGCTGGCTGGCGGCGCTTCTGTCCACGGCCGTGTACGCCGCGCTGCACTGGGCGCTGGCGCCCAACCCGCTGGCCCCGGCCGTGGCCGCCGTGTTCTGCACCGTCGCCACGGTGCTGATGACCGGTGGTTTCCATGAAGACGGCCTGGCCGACGTGGCCGACGGCCTGGGCGGCAGCTACGACCGCGAACGCGCGCTGGACATCATGAAGGACTCGCGCATTGGCGCCTTCGGGGCCATGGCGCTGGTGCTGGCGTTACTGGCCAAGCTCAGCCTGCTGGCGCTGCTGGGGGCGCACAGCCTGCCGGTGGCACTGGCGGCCCTGGTCGGCGCACACGTGTTGTCGCGCTTTTGGCCCCTGCTCATCGTGCGCAGCCTGCCGCATGTGGGTGACACGGCGCGCTCCAAAAGCAAGCCGCTGGCCGACCAGATCTCCGGCCAGGCACTGGTTGCGGCACTTTTATGGTGTTTTCCGCCCCTTGCGCTAGTCGGATATGCGCAGACAGCTCTCTTTTTAGTAGCACCCATCGCTCTCAGCGCGCTCTGCGCGGGCTGGATGGCGCGCTGGTTCGCCCGACGGCTGCAAGGCTTCACCGGCGACTGCCTGGGCGCCACGCAGCAGGTGAGCGAGATCGGGTTCTACCTGGGCGCGGCCATCGCACTGCGATGGCTATAACGCCCCCCCCCTGCCGCCACCAGCAGCCGCCTGTGGCTGGTGCGCCATGCAGCCCCGCTGGTTCCCCCGGGCACTTGCTACGGCGCGTGGGACGTCCCAGCCGACGCGCAGGCCACCCGCGCTGCGGCAGAGCGCTTGGCAACGGCCCTTCCCCCCGAGGGGCGCGCTGCGTGCGTGGCGTATTCCACGCTACAAAGATGTGAGCTGCTGGCGCATGAATTACAAGCGCTCAGACCGGATTTGACCTTCACTCCCGACGCCCGGCTGCGCGAGATGGACTTCGGCCGCTGGGAAGGGCAGCCCTGGGACGCCATCGGCAAAAGTGCCATCGACACCTGGGTGGCCGGATTCGCCACCCACACACCCCGCGGGGGCGAAAGCCTGGCCCAAATGCTGCACCGCGTGGCAGCAGCCCTGCAGACCGCCCAGGCGTGGCGCACCGAACAGGGCGTGAAGGAGGTGGTGTGGATCACCCACGCCGGAGTGGCCCGCTGCGTGGCCTGGTTGCAGGAGCGGGGTGAGAGCGCCCTGCCCCGCTCAGAGGACTGGCCGGTGGCGGCACCGGGCTGGGGGGAATGGGAAATCAGGGAACTGGCCTGAAGCTGTAGGCCAGCAGGGGCCTAGTTCTTGAGCGGCATGTCCAGCGTCACCGTAGCGGGTCCGCCCATGCTGGTCCCCAGTTGCGCCTGGCGGGGGCCCAGGGCCTGCAACACCAGGCCTTCGTCCACCGCAGCGCCCACACGGAAGGGCTTGGCGGGCTTGCCGTCCACGGCAATCAGTGCCGCACCGCCGCCGCTGCTGCGCCCCGACAGCACCCCGATCAGCGTGAACCGGCTCGCGGTGGGTGCCACCGGCGCTGCCACGCCAGGGGCTGCAGGCGCAGCACCCAGCAAACGCGCCAGCGCCTGCGCGTCCATGGCCACCGGGGCGGGCGCCACTGCCGGGGCGGAGGAAGCGGACGAAGGCGCCGACAGGCGCAGCCCCCAATAGACCACACTGGCGCCGGCTGCTGCCCAGAGCACCAGAGTCCCCAGGCGGACGCCCCATTTGCTGTACGTATTGGTCACCATGCGGGGATTATGATTCACGCGATTCGACCATCCGAGAGACCGCCAGCAGTGAACACTTCTTTCTCCCTCCTCGTGCGTTCCGCCCCCCGCCGCGTTGCCAAGTCCGTGGCCCGTGGTTTCACCCTCATCGAGCTGATGGTGGTTCTGGTGATCATCGGCGTGCTGGCCGCGCTGATCGTGCCCAACGTGCTCGAACGTGCCGACGATGCCCGCGTGACGGCCGCCCGCACCGACATCACCAACATCATGCAGGCGCTCAAGCTCTACCGCCTGGACAACCAGCGCTACCCCACGGCCGAGCAGGGCCTGCAGTCGCTGGTCATCAAGCCCACTGCGGGCCCCGTACCCGGCAACTGGAAGCTGTACCTGGAAAAGCTGCCCAACGACCCATGGGGCCGCCCTTACCAATACCTCAACCCCGGCATCAAGGGCGAGATCGACGTGATGTCGTTCGGCGCCGATGGCCAGTCGGGCGGCGAAGGCAAGGACGCCGATATTGGCAGCTGGCAGTAAAGAGATGTGGTCCCCACGGTCGTGCACTGGCGTGTCACTCCCTGCCCCCCACAGCAGGCTCGCCCTGCGCTTCGCTGGTGCATGGGGCCGGGCCTTGCTTGGGGCGGCCCGGCGCTGCGGCCGTGCGCCTGGTGGATGCGCCGTCACCGTTGCGACCTCCCATCGCGCAGCTTCATGAACCGCTCGCGCGGATTCACCCTCCTGGAACTCCTGGTGGTCATCAGCATCATGGCGCTGGCCACGGCGGGCGTGGGACTGGCGATGCGCGATGGCGGGCAGACGCAGCTGGAGCGGGAGGCCGCGCGGCTGGCGGCGCTGCTCGAATCCGCACGCGCCCAGTCGCGCGCTGGGGGCATCCCGGTGCGCTGGCGTGCGCTGCCGGGCGGCTTCCGTTTTGAAGGGCTGCCGCGCAGCGCGCGGGCCGCTCTGCCCAACCAGTGGCTGGACCCCGGCACCGTGGTGCGCGGACCAGCGGTGCTGCAACTGGGCCCCGAGCCGCTGATCGGCCCGCAGCAAGTGCTGATCACCCACCAGTCCTCCCCCGACCGCACCCTGCGCATTGCCACCGACGGCGTGCGCCCGTTTTCCGTGGATGCGGTGCAGTGAGGATG
>NZ_QAIM01000677.1:0-2755 GCF_003061035.1 Acidovorax sp. HMWF018 | reverse complement strand
AAATCCCAAATGGGCATTGCAAATCGAAAGGCTGGCATGAAGAGCCCCGGGCACATCAACGAAGATTCCCAAAGCGCGCACGAGCTGGCGGATGCAAGCAGCAAGGGCACCGCAGATACACGACGACAGACCAGTCCTTTTGCAGTAGAACTTGCACGCCAGCTGGTCGGCACGCTACCCCATGGCATCCCCGGCCTGTTCAATCCGTGGTTCGACTACTGTCCTGATGACGAGCCACACAACGGTCCAGAACGCAAGCTCGCCCGTTTGGCCGCACATCTGGACTGCGCCCCCGAGTTGATTCTGGTTGGAGAGGCCGCTGGATACAGGGGGTGCCGGCACACAGGCATAGCCTTCTCCAGTGAAGCTCAACTATGCGAGACAGGCCTTCCCCGACTCCCCGTAGAGCCACGCCTGACACGGCGACACATCCCCTACAGGGAATCCTCTGCGACGGTCGTGTGGGGGGCGCTTGAAGACCTCCGCTTGAGTGAGACAACCATCTTGTGGAACGCCCTGCAGCTGCATCCTCACAGAGAGGCCGACCGCAACTCCAACCGCACCCCGCGGCAGGCCGAAATGGCATTCGGAGCCCCGGCGATGCATATCCTGGCCCAGGCCTTTCCAACAGTGCCCATTGTGGCCATCGGAGGCAAAGCCGAGAAGTTGCTGAAGGCCATGAAGGTGCCGACGTTCGCCTCAGTGCGCCACCCTGCCAAGGGCGGGACCTCAGAGTTCAGGGCCGGCATGCGGAACTTGGCCAAGAGTTTGCCGAAATTACGCTCGAAGAAGGTAGATCCAGCCCAGCACCAAGAGTCTGCCGTGTCACGTATCCTCTAACCAATGCTTTTTCGAACACTCAATCTTGCAGATGCGAAAGCCTTGCGCAATCTTCGCGCCCTGGTCGATGCTGACGGCACGCTCGGATCAGAATCGGAACGACTCCGCGCACTCACGCCTGAAGGGATCGCGCAGCAGCTTCGGCCGCCGTATGAGACCTTTGGCGCCTTTGCCGAAGAGGAGTTAATCGGGTCCGCTGCTCTCTACCAATTTCCGGCCGAGCCATTTGACGATGAGCCCTGGTCTGCCATTGCGGGCGTCATCGTCCATCCGAGTGCGCGCAAGCAAGGGGTCGGCAGGACGCTGGTCGAGATGTGTCTCAACAGAATTCAAGAATTGGGAGCCCATGGTGTTTCTCTTGTCGTGAATGTTCCAAATCCAGCGGCAGTGGCACTGTACGAGTCGCTTGGCTTCGAGTCCGACGAGGCTGAGAAAGGCGACTGCGAGGTTGAGAAGGCCGAATATTTGCACAACGGGCAGAGATATGTCGAAGTCACAATGCGAATGCGGTTCGCATCCTTGTCCTCCACTGGAGCAGCGTCGTCTTGATGGACGTACACGAAGTCCTTCACTGCGTCGCCAAATGGGCTGCATCCAAGCCATTGGTCAAGCGTGCCTACCTCTTTGGCAGCCGCGCTCGCCAGGACTATCGACCCGACAGTGATCTCGACATAGCCATCGAACTCGATCCCCAAACATTCCAGGGCTCCGACGAAAGCGGCGGCTTGGCCACGTGGATGGCTGAGACTAACGGCTGGGCGCACGAGCTCAGTGCCCTGACCGGATTCCAAGTGCAGCTTGAGCAGTTCATTGATGAGATTCAGACACCCACGATCGCACGCGGGCTTCAGGAATCCAGCCTGATGGCATATGACAAGACCTCATGAGCCCCCCGGTCTCGACACTCACGCATTGATTCGTGCAGTCGCATCCGCTGTAAGGTCTGCTATCGACCGCATCCCGAATGAGAAGCGGCCTGTCACTTTCAAAAATTTCCCTCGCGGTTCGTGTGGTGACACGGCATTGGTCCTGGGTACCTACCTCGCAGTGGACTGCAAAATCTCCGGGTTCCAATACGTGTCTGGGGTACGGGGCAGCGTGCCAGAGGGCACCTGGACAACGCACGCTTGGCTTGAGCGCGATGGCCTTGTGGTTGATATAACGGCCGACCAGTTCAGTGACGAGTGCCGCAGCGTCATCGTGGAGTCGGACTCCATCTTGCACTCAAGCTTTCGGGACATTCGACGGATGAACTCGAACTTCCTCGATTGGATGGGCGACTTGACTGCCGTTTCTCGCGTTTATGCGCTTGTCAAGAATGACATAGGGGAGGCTTGGAAAGCCTGGTGATGCCAGAGGCAACGTGCCAATTAGCAGCAGGCAGCGCTTTCCGGCATTGATGACCATTCGGTCCAGCACCACGAACACCCCGGCAGGTAAGCTCAGTCAACAGCGGCTCTCGGCCAGAAGCGGGCATCCGTAGAAGGAGGTGACAACAATGGCGACCCAGGATCTAAGGTCTTCTTGGGCAATCACGTCTCGACACTTGATTGCCAGTAAAGGTCACCTTCCGTCTCCACTCCCCAATGAGGCATTAGACGTTCTTCATCAGATGGATGAGTTTCTAAATCACAACGAACTCGGGTTAGCGCTGGAAGAAGCAGAATTCCTTGGCAACCTTTGCCATTCCCCTCCAGCTTTTTGGGCGGAACTCCAACGTGCAGCAGAAAACATGGGATTGAGCGAAGCATCATCACGTTTTGCAGCTCGCCAGTAGTCAGCCTCGCCTCCACAAACTATGCAACGACGGCTCAGGGCCCTAACAGGCTGCTGAAATACTCCCCAGCGTCCGAACCTGTTCAGCGGCTGTAGCCGCATTTTTCCGTATCCTGAAAGTCAACCCCTCAAAATCGCC
>NZ_QAIM01000165.1:0-3799 GCF_003061035.1 Acidovorax sp. HMWF018 | reverse complement strand
AGCCAGCGTTCTCGCGGCGCATCCAGGCGCTGGAGGCCTGGGCCGGCACCGACCTGGTGGACCGCAGCTCCTACCCCACCCGGCTGACCCCGGCCGGAAAGACCCTGTACGACCAGGCCCTGGAAATGCTCCAGTCGCTGCAGAACACGCGTGCCATGCTGCGCGCGCACACCAGCGCAGGCAAGGACATGATCGAGTTCGCCGTGCCCCACACGCTGGCGTTCACGTTCTTCCCGGCCTGGGTGTCCAGCCTGCACGACAAGTTCGGCCCGTTCAAAAGCCGCCTGATTGCGCTGAATGTGCACGACGCGGTGATGCGCCTGGTCGAAGGCGGGTGCGACCTGCTGATCGCCTACCACCACCCCTCGCAGCCCTTTCAGCTCGATGCCGATCGGTATGAAATGGTCAGCCTGGGTCAGGAAGTGTTGTCGCCCTACAGCAAGGCCGACGCCGATGGCCAGCCCGTGCACCGCCTGCCCGGCCGCGCGGGGCAGCCGCTGCCCTACCTGGGCTATGCGCCCGGCGCCTACCTGGGGCGGGTGACCGAACTCATCCTCAAACAATCGCAGACGCCCATTCACCTGGAGCGTGTGTACGAGACCGATATGGCCGAAGGTCTCAAGGCCATGGCGCTGGAAGGGCATGGCGTGGCCTTCTTGCCCCACAGCGCCGTGAAGAAGGAGCTGCGCTCGCGCCGCCTGGTCAGCGCCGCGCCCCCCGATACCGAAGGCCTGCAGATGACCATGGATGTGCGTGCCTACCGCGAAAAGCCCAATGGCAAGGACACCCCTAAAGGCACGGCGCAGGCGCTGTGGACCTACCTGCAGGCCCAAGCGGCCTCATGCTAAGGGTAAATACGGACATAAACACTTTGCATAGTTGTGCGCGCAAACGGCATTGGAATTTCACCGTAACGACACGTACAGTCTGCGCCATCGCCGGATCGGTGGATAGCAGCGTGTGCCTTGGCAGGGCCCCACGGTGGCACGAAGATTGCAAACCCGGTTCATTCCTTCACAGAGGCATCGTATGAAAGTTCAGCATTGGGGATTGGCCTGGGGCCTCGCAGCACTGTGCTGTGCGGTCGGTGCGTCTGCGCAGGCCAGCGTGCTGGAGCGCGTGGCTGGCGGTGGCAAGCTGGTCATTGCCTACCGTGAATCCTCGGTGCCTTTCTCGTACATCGACAGCCAGTCGGGCAAGCCTGTGGGCTATGCGCTGGACCTGTGCCTGCGCATGGCCGAGCTGGTGCGCAAGAAGACCGGCAAGAAGGACATGGAGATCGAGCTGGTGCCTGTCACGCCGGCCAACCGCATCGCCATGATCGAGCAGGGCAAGGCCGACATGGAGTGTGGCTCCACCACCAACAACGCCGAGCGGCGCCAGAAGGTGGCCTTCACCATCCCCCACTTCATCACCGGCGCGCGGCTGCTGGTCAAGTCCTCCAGCACCGTCGACAGGGTAGAGGATCTCAACGGCAAGAAGCTGGTGTCCACCAAGGGCACGACGCCCCTGAAGGCGGCCGACCAGGCCAACCGCGAGCGCCTGATGGGCATCACCATCGTCGAGGCACCCGACCATGCCAAGGCGGTCGAGATGGTCGAGAAGGGTGAGGCCGATGCGTTTGTGATGGACGACGTGCTGCTGTATGGCCTGGCGGCCGGGCGGCCCGACCCCAAGGCGCTCAAGGTGGTGGGCCGCTTCATGACCACCGAGCCACTGGCCATCATGCTGCCCAAGAACGACCCTGAGTTCAAAAAGCTGGTGGACGAGGAAATGCGCCGCCTGATTACCAGCCGCGAGATTTACCCGATTTACGACAAGTGGTTCAACAAGGCCATTCCGCCCAACAACACCGTGCTGAGCCTGCCGGTCAGTTACTTGTTGCGCGACTTCTGGAAATACCCTACCGACCAGGTCCCGTTCTGACTAATATCCCTGGTTGCGTGCTACCCCTTTTTGGAGTGCGGTCCTGACCGGTTACCCCCGGCTGGCCCCTGTCTCTAAAATCCCCCCCTTTTTCGTTTTCAACACAAGGAGATCCCTATGAAGAAACATTTGCTCGCGGTTGCCGTGACCGCCTTGGCTGCAGGCAGCGTATTTGCCCAAGCCAATGACACTCTGGCCAAGATCAAGGCCTCCGGCAGCGTGACGCTGGGCGTGCGCGAGTCTTCGGGTCTTTCGTACACGCTGGGCAACGGCAAGTACGTGGGTTTCCACACCGAAATGGGCGAGATCGTTCTGCACGACATCCAGAAGCAACTGGGCTTGCCCAAGCTGGATATCAAGTACCAGCCCGTGACCTCGCAAAACCGTATTCCGCTGGTGACCAACGGCACCGTGGACCTGGAGTGTGGCTCCACCACCAACAACGCCGCACGCCAAAAGGACGTGGCGTTTGCCGTGACCACCTATGTGGAAGAAGTGCGCACCGTGGTGAAGGCCAACTCGGGCATCACCTCGATCAAGGACCTGAACGGCAAGACCGTGGCCACCACCACCGGCACGACCTCCGTGCAGACCCTGCGCAAGCACGAACGTGCTGGCGGCATCGACTTCAAGGAAGTGTTTGGCAAGGACCACGCCGACAGCTTCCTGATGCTGGAAACCGGCCGTGCTGACGCATTCGTGATGGACGGCTCCATCCTGGCTGCCAACATCTCCAAGTCCAAGAACCCTGCCGATTACAAGATCGTGGGCGAAGTGCTGTCGGTGGAACCCATCGCCTGCATGCTGCGCAAGGACGACCCCGCGTTCAAGAAGGCTGTGGACGACTCCATCAAGCGCCAGATCGCCGACGGTTCGCTGGCCAAGCTGTACGACAAGTGGTTCATGCAACCCGTGCCACCGACCAACACCAAGATCGGCCTGCCGATGTCCGACGCTACCAAGGCAGCCTGGGCATCGCCTAACGACAAGCCCATGGAAGACTACGCCAAGAAGTAAGCTCTGCAACGCTTGTGCCCCTTCGGCCAGCTGGTTTGAAGGGGCTTTTTTGTTGGGTCGGCCCAGTGGGTCCCCCAGCGCAAAACCAAAAATTAAAGGGGTGCTCCTATGAGTTGGGATTGGCAGGTGTTCTGCCAGGACACCATGGACCGGGATGTGGTGCAGGGCTGCTTTGGCAAAGGCGGCGAGATCACCTACCTGGACTGGATGCTGTCGGCCTGGGGCTGGACGGTGTCCGTTTCGCTGCTGGCCTTGCTGCTGGCGCTTGTGTTGGGTTCATTCATCGGTACGCTGCGCACCTTGCAGGATCGCCCGATGATCGTTCGGCTGGGCAATGCCTGGGTCGAGCTGTTTCGCAATATTCCGCTGCTGGTGCAGATTTTCCTGTGGTACCACGTGCTGCCCAGCCTGTTCCCGGTGCTGCGGGGCGTGCCCGGTTTTGCGCTGGTGGTGCTGGCGCTGGGCTTTTTCACCTCGGCACGTATCGCCGAGCAGGTGCGCTCGGGCATCCAGGCCCTGCCACGCGGCCAGCGGTATGCCGGCATGGCCATGGGTTTCACCACCTTCCAGACCTACCGCTATGTGCTGCTGCCCATGGCGTTTCGCATCATCATTCCGCCGCTGACCAGCGAGACGATGAACATCTTCAAGAACTCGTCCGTGGCGTTTGCCGTGTCGGTGGCCGAACTCACCATGTTCGCCATGCAGGCGCAGGAAGAAACCTCGCGCGGCATCGAGGTCTATCTGGCGGTGACCACGCTGTACATCATCTCGGCGTTTGCGATCAACCGCATCATGGCCTTCATTGAAAAGCGCGCACGCATCCCTGGCATGGTCGTGAGTGGCGCGGCCGGAG
>NZ_QAIM01000676.1:0-1033 GCF_003061035.1 Acidovorax sp. HMWF018 | reverse complement strand
CCCGACGCGAAGAGTTCTTGCGGACCATGGAGACAATAGTGCCATGGGCCGCTCTGTGCCAGGTGATAGAGCCGCACTACCCCAAAGCAGGCAACGGCCGCCCGCCCATTGGCCTTGAGCGCATGCTGCGCATCCATTTTCTTCAGCACTGGTTCAACCTGGCCGATCTGGCGTGCGAGGAGGCTCTGTATGACAGTGCCAGTCTGCGCCGCTTTGTGGGGATTGACCTGGGCCGCGAACGCGTGCCCGACGCCACCACGCTGCTGAAGTTTCGCAAACTGCTCAATGAGCAAAAACTGGGTGAAGCCCTGTTTGCCAAGGTAGGCCAGCAATTGCAGGAGCGCGGCTTCAAGGTCAACACCGGCACCATCGTGGATGCCACCATCATCGCCGCGCCCAGTTCTACCAAGAACGCCGACAAGGCGCGCGATCCCGATATGCACCAGACCCGCAAAGGCCAGCAGTGGTATTTCGGCATGAAGCTGCACATTGGCGTGGACAGCCAAAGCGGGCTGGCGCACAGCGCCGTGGTGACGGCGGCCAACGTGCATGACAAACACCCGCTGCCCGATCTGCTGCATGGCAACGAGCAGCGCGTGTACGGCGACTCGGCCTACGCCAGCCAGAAGGCTCTGATCCGGGGCAAGGCGCCCCAAGCCAAAGACTTCACCAACCAGCGCACCCGCCGTGCAGGCGAGGTGGACGAAGTTCAGCGGGCCAAGAACCGCAACAAGTCACGCATCCGCGCTCGGGTAGAGCATGTGTTCGGGGTGGTCAAGCGCCTGTGGGGATTCACCAAGGTGCGCTACCGCGGGCTGCAGAAGAACGCCACACGCGCATTCACGGCCTTGGCGCTGGCCAACATTTTCCTTGCCCGAGGGCGACTGCAGGGACAGGTGCGCCCGTAAGGGTGGAAATCGGGCCTCAAGGCCCTGCGAACGGCCCAAATGGGCGGCGCAAGAGGCCACAAAATCCAAAAAATGGCGTCTTCCGCGTTCGCGCGGGAAATTTCGAGGGCTTGTTCAGCGTAGCC
>NZ_QAIM01000015.1:0-5576 GCF_003061035.1 Acidovorax sp. HMWF018 | reverse complement strand
GTGCCCAGCCCCCCAGGGCCGCAGCGTGCTGCAACTGCAGCCTGCCGGCGACGGTCAGGCGCAGGCCTGCGACCTGCAGGCCCTGGAGCGACTGCCAGCGCTAGACATCACCACCGCACTGCCCCCCGCGCTGGGCATGGCGGGTACACACCGCTGGACCGGTGTTCCGCTGCGCCACCTGGTGGAGCAGCTCGGAGGCGGCGAACGCAGCCGCATCGTGCTGATGGCCCTGAACGACTATGCCGTCGCGATCCCCTGGAGCGACCTGCTTCGCTACAACCCCGTGCTGGCCTACCGGCGCGACGGCCAGCGCATGGGCATCCGCGACAAGGGGCCACTGATCCTGATCTACCCGTTTGATGCCCACCCCGCTCTGCAGCAGGGCCAGGACTACGTCAACCGCACCATCTGGCAGGTCCATGCTGTCTCCATCCGCTAAGCAGCAGCCCGCCGCCAGCAACACACGCACCACCCACCGGCTGCTGGCCCTGGTGGTGGCCATGGCTTTGGGCACCTCTGCGGCCCTGTGGTGGACGCTGCGCCAGGCCCAGGACCTTGCGCAGCCCCACCAGCAAAACGACCTCTGGTACATCGCCAGCGTGCACAACGAACTGGCGCGGGTGAGTCTGCTGGCGCGCCAGCTGCGGGCCCGGGAGGCCAGCGCGCAAGACCTGGTCGACCGGCTGGACGTGCTGTACAGCACACTCGACACCAGCGGTCGCGGACCGCGCGTGAGCACCCAGCTGCGCGAGGCACTGCCGGACACCGCACAGGGCCTTGACGGGTTGCGCACTCAGGTGGAGCGCTGGTCGTCGCAGGCCAGCGGCAGCGCCAACGAGCCCGGCAGCACCGCGGCGCGGCGCACGCAGGCGACGGCCGCACCCACCCAGGCGCTGCGCGTGGCCGAAGACATCACCCGCCAGTCCGACGCGCTGCTGGAGCGCCTGCGCCAGGCTGTGGCCACCGTGCACCTGTTCAGCACCCAGCAGACAGACCAGGCGCGCCAGCAGTTGCACCAGCGCTTCATCGTGCTCAGCGTGGTGCTGAGCGCTCTGCTCGTGGGCACCACGCTGCTGATTGCCCGGCTGGTGCAGGATGCACGCGCCGCCAAAGCCGCATCGCGGCAGCTGGCGCAAACCAACCGGGAGCTGGAAGACCGCGTGGCCCGGCGCACGCGCAAGCTCGAAGAAAGCCGCGCGCTGCTGGGCTTCATATTGGACACCAGCCCCAGCGACGTGCTGCTGGCCGAAGTCGAGAGCGGTCGCGTGCACTTCATCAACTACCGGCTGACCGAGCGCCTGGGGCTCAAAACCGCTCCTCAGACCCTGTTTCTGCCCGACCTGCTGCACGACCCCGACACACGCCAGCGCTTCATGCAGACCCTGGACCAGTACGGGCAGGTCGATGCCATGGAGGCGCAGATCGGCACCCATGCCCCGCGCTGGAGTTCACTGTCGGCCCGCCTCATCGACGTCGAGGGCCAGCTGGCACACCTGCTGTGGGGCTTTGACATCAGCACCCACAAGGCCCTGGAGGCCCAGCTGCGCGAACTGGCCACGCGCGATGCGCTCAGCGGCCTGCTGAACCGCCGGGCCTTCATGGAGCGCAGCACCGCCCTGTTCGACCACTGCCGCCGCCATGGACAACCTTGCACCGTGCTGATGATCGACATCGACCACTTCAAGCGCATCAACGACCGGTACGGCCACCAGATGGGCGACACCGCCATCCGCGCCTGTGCCGAGGCCATCGGCCAGGCCCTGCGCGAGGCCGACCTGCTCGGCCGCCTGGGCGGGGAGGAATTTGCCGCGCTGCTGCCCCATGCCAGCGCCGACAGCGCACGCCAGGTGGCCGAGCGCATCCGGGGCGCCATCACACAGCTGGGCCTGGCGTCGCCTGCAGGGCACCCGGTCACGTTCACCATTTCCATCGGCATGGCTGCCAGCGAGCGGCACCACACAGGCATCGAGCCGCTGATGGCCGATGCCGACGCGGCGCTGTACCGCGCCAAGGCCGCCGGCCGCAACCGGGTGCTGACCCACGGGGCGGCGCACCCCGCACTATGACCTTAACCAACGACACAACAACCATGAGCCTGCGCCTTTTGATTGTGGATGACAGCCGCATGTCCCGCCTGATCCTGCAGGGCCTGGTGCAACAGGCCCGCCCCGACTGGACCATCGTGCACGCCAGCAGCGGCGAAGAAGCCTTGCAGCTGGCGCGCGAGAACCCCGTGGACCTGGTTTCCATGGACTTCAACATGCACGGCATGAACGGCCTGGATGCCGCACTGGCGTTGCGCCAGTTGCTGCCCCGGGTGCCCATTGCCATCCTCACGGCCAATGTGCAGAACGCCGTGCAGGAGCGCATCGAGGAAGCGGGTATGGTGTTCATTGCCAAGCCCATCACCGCCCAAGCCGCCCAACAGCTCATCGCCCTCGCAGGAGCCTGACATGCCCATCCAGCTAGACGCCGAACAGATCGATGCACTGAGCGAGATCTTCAACATCGGCGTGGGCAAGGCCGCCGCAGCCATGGGCAGCCTGCTGCGCGACGAGGTGCTGCTTTCAGTGCCGCATGTCAGCGTGTTCACCGTGAGCGAGGCGGCGCAGCAACTGGGCACCCAGGGCCACCCCATGTATGGCGTGCGCCAGCCGTTTCGCGGCGTGCTCAACGGCGATGCCCTGCTGATCTTTCCAGGCCACCGCAGCCTGGAAATCGTGCGCATCGTCGCCGGGCAGAACGTACCCAGCGAAGACCTGAGCGCCATCGAGCAGGATGCGCTGACCGAGGTGGGCAACGTGATGCTCAACGCCTGCATCGCCGCCTTGTCCGACCTGCTGGGCCACGAGTTCGAACTAAGCCCGCCACGGTTCGACATGGGCGACAGCCGCACCATCCTGGGCACCCGCATCCAGAACCACCTGGTGGTGTTCCTGCACATCCGCTTTGAGCTGCTGAGCAGCCAGATCGAGGGCTTTGTGGTGTTCGTGCTCAACACCACGTCGCTCGAGGGCCTGCGCACCGCCGTGAACCGGCTGCTGGGCCGGCCTGTGGACGCAGACTGAGGCCCCAAGCGGCCGCCAAGGGACGGCGGGCGCTGCACAGGCCCTGTGCGAAACTAGCAGCTGTTGCCTTCCGGCCCTGCCTCCGCCGCGCCAGCCCGCTATCGCCCCCTGGGAGAAAGCGGCCCCAGCGCGATGGGCGATGGGTTTACTGCCTCCATCCCATGCTCCGCTACCTCACCGTCCCCGTCACTCCTTTCCAGCAGAATGCCTCCGTCGTCTGGTGCGACGCCACCCGGCAGGCCGCCGTGATCGACCCAGGCGGAGACCTGGACACCTTGCTGGCAGCGGTGGAAGAACACGGGCTGACGCTGTCCCAGATCTGGCTCACCCACGCGCACATTGACCACGCCGGCGGCACGGGCGAGCTCGCCCAGCGCCTGTCGGTGCCCATCGTGGGCCCCCACCCGGGCGACCAGTTCTGGATCGACGGGCTGCCGCAGCAAAGCGCCATGTTCGGCTTTCCGCCCGCGCAGCACTTCACCCCCACGCGCTGGCTGCAAGACGGCGACACCGTGCAGATCGGCAACGAGACGCTGGCCGTGCGCCACTGCCCCGGCCACACGCCCGGCCATGTGGTGTTCCACGCGCCGCAGATCGACCGCGCGTTTGTGGGCGACGTGCTGTTTGCGGGCAGCATTGGCCGCACGGACTTTCCCCAGGGCAACCACCAGCAGCTCATCGACAGCATCACGCAGCGGCTGTGGCCCATGGGCAACCAGACGGTGTTCATTCCTGGCCACGGGCCCGAGAGCACCTTCGGGCGCGAGCGGCAAAGCAATCCCTACGTGGGCGGGACCTGAGCGCAGGCCACAATGCTCTTTTATTCATAGCACGACAGGCATATTCCACTATCGCATCCAGCTGATTTGGCTTGAAATGGGTTGCCGGAAGCCGTCACAGGCCCTGGTTGCGAGCTCCGCGCCGCCGGGTGCCCAGCGGCGATCAGACCCCGGGATACCAGCCAGTTCGCCGCACCCCCGACACCGCCGGAGGCTACGATGGAGCGGTTTGCCACCTCTGCAGGCCGTCCGTGCCCCCGTGCCATGACCCCATCCAACGCGCCGCGCCCCCCGCTTGAACCCCAGCGCGGCTCCAGCCTCGCGGGCAAGGCCTACTGGGCCATGGTGCAGCGGGTCGCGCTGACGGCCGCTGCCATCGACGCGGGCTACATCCTGCTGTTTCTGTGGCTGGGATCGATGCCGCTGGCGGCCGTGAATGTGCTGAGCATCGCCATGTACCTGGGCGCCTACCGGCTCATCCAGAAGCGCTACAACACCGCTGCACTGGCCCTGATCTGGCTGGAGGTGATCGGGCACTCGGCCCTGGGCTCGCTGCTCATCGGCTGGGAGAGCGGCTTTCACTACTACCTGCTGATGTTCATCCCCGCCATCGTGATCGCCAACACGCGCGGCTATGCCGCGCCCATGGTGCTGGCCCTGCTGGCCTACTACCTGGGCCTGCACATGCTGAGCGACGCCGTGGGGCCGCTGGACCCGCTGCCCGCGCACAGCGTGAAGATCGTGAACTGGGTGCACATCTGCGTGGTGTTTGCCATGTCGGCAGCGCTGTCGGCGTTCTACCGCCGCACCATCCTCATTGCCGAGGCGCGCCTGCGCAAGCAGGCCACGCGCGACCCGCTGACCGGTCTGGCCAACCGCAGCCACTTTGACGCACAAGCCACCGAGGCGCTGGAGCGCAGCCGGCGCAGCGGCGCGCCGGTGACGCTGCTGCTGTGCGATGTGGACCACTTCAAGCGCGTGAACGACCAGTACGGCCACGCCGTGGGCGACCAGGTGCTGGTGGCCATGGGCCAGGTGCTGGCCGACAACCTGCGCGAGGGCGATGTGCTGGCGCGCTGGGGTGGCGAAGAGTTTCTGGCACTGATGCCTGCCAGCCCGCTGGACGCCGCCAGCGCCACGGCCGAGCGCATCCGTGCCGCTGTGGCCCGGGCACCGCTGCCCGTCGGCCCCGAGCCGTTGGCCCTGACGCTGTCGTTTGGCGTGGCCCTGGTGCACGGGCCCGACGACCTGCAGGCCGCCATTGCCCGCGCAGACCAGGCGCTGTATGTCGCCAAACACGCGGGGCGCAACCGGGTGCAGCTCGCGGGGGAAGACGCCGCCATCAGCACCCTGGCGGCTCAGTCTTAGAGGCTTCGAGCCTGCGGAATCTCGCAGGTCAACCGTTGCGGCGCGCGGCCTCGTACAGGCCTTGCACCTTGGGCACGTTCTGCTCCAGCTCGCGAATGCGCGCGGGGCCCGATGGGTGGGTGGACAAAAACGCCAGCCCGCCTTGTTTGCTGCCGCTGGCATTGCCCATCTTCTGCCACAGGCTCACGGCGGCCGACGGCTGGTAGCCCGCGCGCGCGGCCAACTCCAGCCCCACCAGGTCGGCTTCGCTTTCGTCCGAGCGGCTGAACTGCAGCGTGAGCAATTGCCCGCCCAGACCGGCGGCCGCCTGCCCCAGGTCGCCCAGCCCCAGCAGCTGCGAGCCCAGTCGCAACGCCAGGTT
>NZ_QAIM01000675.1:0-3684 GCF_003061035.1 Acidovorax sp. HMWF018 | reverse complement strand
CTGCGGCTGTCGCCGCGCACGCTGGAAAAGCAGCGCGTGCTGGGTGGCGGCCCCAAGTTCCGCAAGTTCGGCCGCCGCGTCATGTACGCCGTGGCCGACCTCGATGCCTGGGCCGCCGAGCGCAGCTATGAAACCACGTCCGATCCCGAATACGCCGAGCAGCACTCGGCGGACAGCCGTGCGCGCTGATCGCTGGCGCGCGGGTGGCCTTCGCCATGTCCAGCCCTGCGCTGCCGTCCCGGCAGCGGCCCGTGCCAGAGCGCGAACAGCTCGACCTGTTCCGCGCCCTGCCGGGCGACATGGCGCCGCGCGACAGCCAGGATTTGATGGCCTTTCCGTTCTTCTCGCTGGCGAAGTCGCGGCGCGTGGCGCCGATCGACTTCCGCGCCAGCGGCATCACGATCCGCGTGGAGGGGACATCCGAGCACGGCATCGCCACGATCTGGGATGCGGACGTGCTGATCTGGGCGGCCTCGCAGATCGTGGAAGCGCGCGACGCGGGCTTGCGCCCGTCGCGGCTGATACAGGCCACGCCCTACGAGATCCTGCGCTTCATCGGGCGCGGCACGTCGCTGCGCGACTACCAGCGCCTCAAGGCCGCGCTGGATCGACTGCAATCGACCACCGTGGCAACTTCCATCCGCGAGACGACCGGGCGGCGCCTGCACCGCTTCTCGTGGATCAACGAGTGGAAGGAGTTGGCCGATGCCAAGGGCACGCCCTTGGGGCTGGAGCTGATCCTGCCGGACTGGTTCTATGCCGGCGTGCTCGACGCCGCCCTGGTGCTGACCATCGACCCGGCGTATTTCCGGCTCACGGGCGGGATCGAGCGCTGGCTGTACCGGCTGGTGCGCAAGCACGGCGGGCGACAGCCTGGCGGGTGGCAATTCGACTTCCAGCATCTGTACCGCAAATCGGGCAGCGTGGCGCGGTACTACGACTTCGCCGCCGACCTGCGGGCGCTGGTGGCGCGGCAAGCCTTGCCGGGCTACCAGTTGGGCATAGAGCACGTCTCGGGCATTGCCTCGCCGCTGTTGACGTTCCGGCCCGTGCCGTCCACGGCACGGGGATAACTGCGGCAAAGCCTGTGGACGGGCTCGTGCTATCAGGCAACAGAAGTATCGTGCTATCAGGCAACGAATCCTCGTGCTATCAGGCAACAAAATCGGCCGCAAACCCAATGCTGGCGCGGGTTTCGGCCTCTCTTAACTTATCTAACTTAATTCCTAACATTAGTAGTAGCAGTGCGGCGTTTCGGTGGACAACCACCAAACGGCACGCGCGGGCCAGTGATTTTTGCCACCGGCAAGCCGGTTTTGCAGGCCGATCAAAGGCAGGTTTTCCAGCAAGGAGGGCTGCGCCATGATCGTCGCGCTGCTCAATCAGAAAGGCGGCGTGGGCAAGACCACGCTCGCCACCCACATCGCCGGCGAGCTGGCGATGCGCGGCCAGCATGTCGTGCTGCTGGACGCCGACCCCCAAAGCTCCGCGCTGGACTGGACGCAGCGCCGCAGCCAGCAAGGTTTGCCAAGGCTGTTCAGCGCCGTGGGCCTCGCACGCGAAACCCTGCACCAGGAGGCACCAGAACTCGCCAGGCGGGCCGATCACGTCGTCATCGACGGCCCGCCGCGCATCGCCGCCTTGGCACGCTCCGCGCTGCTGGCGGCCGAGCGCGTGCTGATCCCGGTGCAGCCCAGCCCCTACGACCTGTGGGCCAGCGCTGAGATGGTGGCGCTGATCCGCGAGGCGCAAGTCTTTCGGCCTACGCTGCGCGCGGCCTTCGTCATCAACCGGCGCGTCAGTACCACCGTCATCGGACGCGAAGCACGCGGCGCGCTGGCTGAGCAGCCGCTTCCTGCGCTGCGCGCGGAAGTACATCAACGCATCGTGTTCGCCGACAGCGTGGCCGCTGGCCGGCTGGCACGCGAGACGGCACCGGACAGCGCCGCCGCGCGCGAAATCACTGCGCTGGTGGACGAACTGCTGCGGTGGCCGACATGACTGCGAAGCCGCCACCGAACAGCAAACGCACGGTAAAGCGCGTCGGCATCGGCGCGCGTCCGCCCGCGAATCCGCACGCCGAGGCGTGGATTCGCCAGGGCGACGCCGATGCGCTGGGCAAGGGCGACCTCTATACGGCCCGCCTCACGCTCGACATCACGCCCGCCATGCGGGCGCGCATCAAGGTGTCGGCCTTCACGCAGGGCGTGACCGTGGCCGACCTGCTGCGCGGCCTGCTGGAGCGGGAGTTTCCAGAACACCGCAGGGAGAACACGCCATGACTGCATCCGCTTCGTCTGCCCCCGCGCCTGTTGCCTTCGCGGCCACGGCTGCGCTCGCAGCACCTTCCGGCCAGCCTGCCAGCGCGCCGCTGACGCGCGTGGCGCTGGCCTACATCGAACCGCGCTTCAAGCTCTACCTGCGCTTCGGCGAACCTGCGCGCACGCACCAGCTCGACCGCTGGCGGCGCTGCGCCGTGTTCCTGCCGGGCGCCATGTTCTGCCGCATTCGCTGGCAGGCCAACGACTACGGCACGATCCGCTGGCAGCTCATGGTGATGCAGGCTTGCACGCCGCTCGATGCGGCGCAGCGCATCCCCGGCGTTCAGCCGAGTGCACGCCTGCTGCTGCACGTCGAGGGCGACAACCAGGTGCGCGCCGTGCTGGAACGCATCGCCGCTATCGAGGCGCTGGGCATCGCGCCCGCTACCGCCTCGCCCGCGTACTGGCGCACGCTGGGCAACCGGCTCGCTGCGCGCTTGCCGTTGCCCGAATACAGCGCCGAGCGGCACGCCGCCTGGCTGGTCGGGAGGGCGCTGCCATGACCGCTGTTTCCACCGCCGGCACAACGCCGCGTTCTCGCTCGCGCCTGCGCGCTCGCCTCGTGCTGGCGGGCCTGTCCGCCTGCGGCCTCGCTGCGCTGGCCTGGGCGTCTTTCGTGCATCCACTGCCGCGCCTGACCTACAACCCGTCCGACAGCGTGGCGGTCGGTTGGTATCGCGTCGATCCACTTGACCATCGCACCAGCTCGCTGCCACGTCCGTTGTCCGTGGGCAGCATCGTGCTGGTGCCGCTGCCCGCAGAGGCCGCCGCGCTCGCTGCGCAGCGCGGCTACCTACCGACGCGCATCCCGTTGCTCAAGCGCGTGGGCGCGGTCGCGCCGCAGGAGGTGTGCATCGCTGACGGCAAAGTCCGCATCGACGGCGTGCCTTCGGCCGCCGTGCTGTCTGCCGATCGCTGGGGCCGGCCGCTGCCATCCTGGCCGCAGTGCCGCCGCCTTCGGCCTGGCGAGCTGTTTTTGCTCAGTGCGACTAACCCGGCGTCATTCGACAGCCGGTATTTCGGGCCGGTCAGCGCCGCCGCCGTGATCGGCGTTGCACGTCCGGTCTGGCTGGAGTCACGCCCATGATCGCCGCCGATTCGCTGCGCATCATCGTGCCATCGGGCGTGTCGTTCTGCTGTTCGTCCCCGTGTCGTCGCGCGTGCAGTGCGGGTGCATTCGCACCGCACTTCGCGCTGCCTCCGGTGCGGCAGTCCAACGTGCAGGCGTCTTGCCTCGAACGCGCCCGGCCTGCGGCCGTGTCTGCGTTCGCCGGCGCGCAGGCTGCTCGCGCAGCAGCGCCGCCGGGCCGCCGCTGCCCTGAGCGCCAGCGAGGGGCAAAGGCGGAAGGCAAGACAAAAGGAC
>NZ_QAIM01000164.1:0-2250 GCF_003061035.1 Acidovorax sp. HMWF018 | reverse complement strand
AGCCCGAACTGCGCCGCGCCCGCCTGGCCTTGCACGAGCTGCTGAGCGGGGGACACAACGACGCGGCAAGGCACCGCCGCATTGCGCTGGTGGGTCTGCGGGGGGCGGGCAAATCCACGCTGGGGCCGCTGCTGGCGCGCGAGTTGGATGTTCCTTTCATTGAACTGAGCCGCGCCATCGAGGCCCTCGCCGGGTGCAGCGTGCGCGAAATCCACGACCTGTACGGCACCACCGCCTACCGCCGCTACGAGCGCAGGGCGCTGGAGGAAACGATACAGATCCACAGCGAGGTGGTCATTGCCACGCCGGGCGGCATTGTGTCGGACCCCGCCACTTTCAACGAGCTGCTGGCCCACTGCACCACCGTGTGGTTACGGGCCGCGCCCGAGGAACACATGGGGCGTGTGGTGGCACAGGGGGACATGCGCCCGATGGCCGCCAGCAAGGAGGCCATGGACGACCTCAAGCGCATCCTGGACGGGCGCGCTGCTTTCTATTCCAAGGCCGAAATCACGGTGGATACCTCCGGCCAGACCCCCGAGCAGAGCCTGCAGACCTTGAGTGCCAGCGTGCGCAAGGCCATGGCCCGCGTGGCGTAAAAACCTGCACCCGGTCTGGATGGCTGCCGCCCGGACATCGGCGCCGCAGCACCCACGCCCATCCCGGCACAGCACAGCGCCCGCCACCGCGGCGGCCTGTGCAGCTCGCCCCTCCCAATCGACCCGTGCACAGCTCTCAGCAGAGCTGCCCGTCTACCCGAATGCCATCGGCAAAAAAATGCATTGACACACCGAACAACATGCATGATGATGCACATCAACAACTGCACACAAGCACTATATTGCATTAATTCTCCACGGAGACCTCATGGCAGACCTCACCCACGTTCCCGAACGCGTTGACTACCGCACTGATCCCACGCAGTACCGCCACTGGACCTTGTCGGTCGAGGGTGCCATTGCACGGCTGTCCCTTGACATTGCGGAGGACGGCGGGATCCGTCCTGGCTACAAGCTCAAGCTCAACAGCTACGACCTGGGGGTGGACATTGAGCTGCATGACGCGCTCAACCGCATCCGCTTCGAGCACCCCAGCGTGCGCAGCGTCATCGTCACCAGTGGCAAGGACCGTATCTTTTGCTCGGGCGCCAACATCTTCATGCTGGGTGTGTCCAGCCATGCCTGGAAGGTCAACTTCTGCAAGTTCACCAACGAGACGCGCAACGGCATTGAAGACTCCTCCAAACACTCGGGCCTCAAGTTCATTGCGGCTGTGAATGGCGCCTGCGCGGGCGGTGGCTATGAGTTGGCACTGGCGTGCGATGAAATCATCCTGGTCGATGACCGGTCGTCTGCCGTGTCGCTGCCCGAAGTGCCTTTGCTGGGCGTGTTGCCCGGCACCGGTGGGCTGACACGTGTCACGGACAAGCGCCACGTGCGGCACGATCTGGCCGACATCTTCTGCACCAGCGTGGAGGGTGTGCGTGGCCAGCGCGCGGTGGACTGGCGGCTGGTGGACCGTATCGCCAAGCCCGCGCAATTTGCCGCCACGGTGCAAGAGCGCGCCGCCGCCCATGCACAGACCAGCACCCGCCCCGGCAGCGCACAAGGCATTGCCCTGCCACGCGTGGAGCGGCAGGACCATGCCGACGGCATGCGCTACCAGCACGTGACGGTGGACATCGACCGCGCACGGCGCACGGCCACGCTGTGCATCCGCGCCCCCGAGGGAGCGCAGCCCGCTGACACGGCAGCCATTGAAGCAGCGGGCGCCGCCTGGTGGCCGCTGGCACTGGCCCGCGAACTGGACGACGCCATCCTGAACCTACGCACCAACGAACTGGACATTGGCACCTGGCTGCTGAAGACCGAAGGGGATGCGCAGGCGGTGCTGGCCAGCGATGCCATCTTGCTCGCGCATCAGGACCACTGGCTGGTGCGCGAGACCATCGGTGCGCTGCGACGCACGTTTGCCCGTCTGGATGTGTCCTCACGCAGCCTCTTCGCGCTGATCGAGACGGGATCGGCTTTTGCCGGCACCCTCGCAGAACTGGCCTTAGCGGCAGACCGCACCTACATGCTGGCCCTGCCCGACGCGCCAGAGCAGGCCCCAACGCTCACCCTGAACGCATTCAACTTTGGCCTGCTGCCCATGGTGAATGACCAAAGCCGCTTGCAGCGCCGCTTCTATGAAGAGGCGGGCCCGCTGGAAGCGGTCCGCGCTGCCGCGGGCCGGCCGCTGGACGCAGAC
>NZ_QAIM01000163.1:0-1645 GCF_003061035.1 Acidovorax sp. HMWF018 | reverse complement strand
AAAGTCAATGAAATCAACGGTCTACCCAGACCACCCCCGCGCCAGTGCTAGCTTTGCGTACCGTCACTTATTGCACTGAAAACGAGGAGACCCCTAGGTGCATGCCCTTCGCGGTAGTCAAGGCAGTCCTGGGGGGCGTTCCGGTGCGCCTCTCTTACCCTGCCTCAGACATGCCTATGCGGCTTTGTACGAGCCCCTGCGGCAGGAAGCGCATCGGCCCTGCTGTGCAACGCTTCGACAATCCGGCACTTGGTTCCGAGGCCATCGCACCGGCCGCGCAGATCGGTCAAATCGGCGAGCAGCCCCTTGAGTTCCGTCAGTCTCGTGCGGACATGGCCAATGTGCTCATCAAGAGCAATGTTCGCTGTCCGGCAATCCGCTTTCCTGCGCAAAGCCAAGCTCAGCAGTGTTCGAACCTCTTCGAGCGACATGTCCATCGCCCGGCACAAGCAAATGAAGCGCAGCTGGCGGATGTCCTCGCCGGTGTATTGGTCATGCGGGTGATCGACGACAACTTCAAGGCGATCGTCCAACTCCTGTCGACTGCTTGGCTATTTCTTGGATTGGCAATATTGCTCATTGGGCGAGTACCCGTGCCATTGCCAAGCTCGAAGCATCCGGATGTGCCGGGCGCTATGCGGCTGCTTTGGTGGGCTTTTTCCTGGCCTTGGTATTGCACGAGAAAATAGACTTGGAGCGAATCGCTTTGTTTTCAACATCGCTCAACTGTGCCTCAGCTGTAGGAGTGCGCCTGCGCGGTGAGACCGCGACGGCGGCTAGCGTAGCGGCAATGCCTGTGCAACTGGGGAGTCCCTCGGCGAAAAGGGCTGTACCATGCGATGGCACGTGACGAGCAGACAAAAACCCCTTTCCGAGCGACTCTCGAGACGTGCTCGCGGCCTGTCGCAACGGGGGAACTTAGCCATGGATACCTTGCATTTGACGCGCCGCAAATGGGTTGTGGGATTTGGACTGGCGCTGGTTGCGACCGCGGCGTGCATCGCTGAGCCTTCCGCCAGCGACTTCATCTCTGGCCGGATCGTCAAGATCGATCACGAGGCAGGCAAGATCACCCTGCAGCACGATGCCATTCCCTATCTGCACCTTCGGGCCGGGACGACGACCTTCAGGTTCGTTGAGGCGAAGTGGCTGATTGGCAGGCGCGACGGGGACCGGGTCCGCTTTCAGGCGGATCGGTTCGATCTCAGCCTGAGAATGACGGCACTGATCTACGTGCCATCCTGAAACGCAACGAGGCGGACTCGCCGCCTCGCTCAAGTGCTGCGTAAGCAGCTTACTTCCTCTGTTGTCCGCCCGACGTATCGCGGTGTCCGTGCGGGTCCAGGTCCCCGGGTTTGTGGCCCTCGTGCGGATGATGGGCGCCAGGCTCCTCCGTCGTGCCTGTTGGTGGAGCGCTTTTGTCGCGATGGCCTTGGGGATCCAGATCACCTGGAACGTGGCCTTGGTGCGGATGATGGGGGCCGGGTTTCTCGGCGGGTTGATTGGCCATGATTTGCTCCTTGGATTGAAGGGCCAACCTTAGCGCTACCGCACTTCCTGGGTGGTAGGACGGCATCCCGAAATTGCGAAGAGCTGGCGGTAGCGCGTTTACTCAGCCGTTGCGCCCGACGGTATCAGGACCTGA
>NZ_QAIM01000162.1:0-2170 GCF_003061035.1 Acidovorax sp. HMWF018 | reverse complement strand
CGGGAAGACCCTGCAGATTTTTGAGACTGAAGAGATGATTACCGCCGATGAGTTGGCGTCCATCTACATGAGATTCCTGAGCAAGGACGGCACCTGGAAAGATGACTTCCACTTCAAACTCGCGCCTAACCAACCCGATTTCGGTGCCATCCTCGATGTTGCAGAACACAAGACAGTTAGCTCTGCATCGCCATCTGTGGAGCCCCAAGAACTAGAGCCAGTAACTCTTGTAGAGGAGACATCGACGGCCTATGCAGCACCTGTGCTGGAGCCTCAAGCTCACAAGTACGCACCGCCGTCTTCCCTACTTTGGACGCGAGGTCGTGTGAACGAAAAAATCCTTTGTCCACATTGTGGAAGCCGTGGCAAGGTACATACAACTAAGGAATCCCGTAAGGTGGGTGTTAGCGGTGGGAAGGCGACTGGCGCATTGCTAACCGCTGGGCTGTCCCTGTTCGTGACGGGCCTCTCCAGAAAAGAGAAGGTTACTGCTGCGTACTGTGGGGAATGCGAGGCAGAGTGGTCATTCTGAGGCGATAGATGTGTGCGCTGATGTGCTACAAAGACACCTTTGGCTTATCAGTGGTGTCGAGGGGCGCTGGACTCTGGCTTGCGGTCCTGCCAGCCGCACCAATGTTTAAAGCCTGCAATCGTGAGATTGCAGGCTTTTTCATTTGTCCAGGCGCTTTGCGCTGATTGGAGAGTTCTGGCAATGAGCAAGGCTTTTACCAAGGAAACCGATAACGCCGATGATGACGAAGGATTGGCACTGCCTCCTTTGCCACCGGGCGGCAAAAACTACATCACCCCGTCTGGGTATGCGCGTCTAAGGGCGGAGCTGTTGGATCTCATCGACAACGAGCGGCCGAAGATCGTGGATGTGGTGCACTGGGCTGCCAGCAATGGAGACCGGTCTGAAAACGGCGACTACCTCTACGGCAAGAAGCGTCTGCGCGAAATTGATCGGCGCATCCGTTTTTTGACCAAGCGGCTGGAGATTGCCGAAGTGGTGGATCCCAGTTTGCATGCAGGCAGTGAGCAGGTCTTCTTCGGGGCTACCGTCACCTACTCGGACGACGAGGATGGTGAGCGCACGATCACCATCATGGGCATTGACGAGGCTGACAGCCGTATGGGTCAGGTCAGTTGGATTTCACCTGTGGCCCGGGCGCTGCTGAAGGCGCGCGTTGGGGACGAGGTGCAGTTACCCACGCCGGGCGGAGTGCGCCATTTGGAGGTGGTTGAGGTGCAGTACCCGCCTCGTAGTGCCGCTACGTAACCCGTTCGCACACAGACGTCGACCTGCGCGTCTGTTGTATCGACCTCAGGGCTTGGTACCGTGCTGAGGTGTCAGGGTTGTGGAGTAATCCTGGCTGCACGCAGCACAGCCTGTGTTCGGCGCAGGTTGCGCAATGCCAGCTCGAGATGGGCCTGATCGCGAACCGCCACGATGAATCGCAGATCCGTGGTGTCCAAGGCCGCCTCATCGTCCATGTCCACGTGGGTGATGTCGGCCTCTGAATTGGCAAGCTCCGCTGCCACGCGTGCCAGCACCCCCTTGCCGTTGTTCACGGTAACGACCACGCCCGTTTCGAACATTCGGGTGGGCTCGTCCGACCAGTCCACGGCAATGAAGCGTTCGCTGTCTTTATGCTGCAGACGTTTGGCGACACTGCAATGTGCGTTGTGCACGACCAGTCCCTCACCGCGGCCCAGATAACCGACGATGCTGTCGCCCGGCACGGGACGGCAGCAGGTGGCATATTGCACAGAGGCATTCTCGCTGCCATCCAGCGTGACGGCCCCTTGCGACAGGGTTTCGTGAGATGTGTAGCGCTCACGAGTCATGAGCAGAGCATCCGGACGGTGGCCATGCTCCGACATCAGCACCATCAACCGTTTGGCGACGATGCTGGCAATGCGTTTGCCCAGGCCCAGATCGGTCATCAGCTCGCTGCGCGTGCGATTGCCGGTGAAGCGCAGCAGCTTGTCCCACAGCGGTTGGGTCTCAGCGCTGACGGGGGGCAGTTGTTCGAGGCCTTCCGCTCGGATGGCTTGGGTCAACAGTTTTTCACCCAGCCCTTCGGACTCGGTTTGGGCCAAGGTTTTGAGGTAATGGCGGATCTTGGACCGTGCCCGGCCCGTGCGCACAAAACCAAGCCACGCTGGG
>NZ_QAIM01000161.1:0-11772 GCF_003061035.1 Acidovorax sp. HMWF018 | reverse complement strand
GGTGTGGGGTGGTATCGGTGGCGGGGTGTTGTGCCATGTGCGTACGCGCTCTCAAGCAGTGGGCGCCGGGTTGGCGGCCGCAGCCGCGTTGGCCGCAGTGGTGGCCTGGGCTTTGGCAGCAAATTCGGCGCGCAGGGCCTTGAGCTTCTCGCGCGGGTCTTCGCGGGCGGTGGTCTTGTCCAGGCCCATTTCGGCGATGAAGCGGCTCGGTTGTGCGGCCACCATTTCGCGCCCTTTTTTGCGGCGCTTGGTCCAGCTCACGGCCAGGGTGCGCTGGGCGCGGGTGATGCCCACGTACATCAGGCGGCGCTCTTCCTGCAGGCGCTGCAGCACATCGTCGGTCACCTTCTGCTGGCGGCCTTCGTCGTCGTCCAGCTTGAAGGGCAGCATGCCCTCGGTCACGCCCACCAGCACCACATGCGGCCACTCCAGCCCCTTGCTGGCGTGCAGGGTGGAGAGCGTGACCATGTCCTGCTCCTGCTCGCGCTCGCTGATGGTGGATAGCAGCGCAATGGTCTGCGACACCTCCAGCAGGCTCTTGGTCTCCTTGGCCACCACGGCACCGGCCGTATCGTCGATCTGCCCGCCCGCGCGCTGGGCCATCCAGTCGCAGAACTCCATCACGTTGCTCCAGCGGGCGGCCGCCACCTTTTCGCTGTCTTCGTTGTCGTACAGGTGCTGCTCGTAGCCAATTTCCTTGAGCCATTCGTTCAAAAAGGCGCGGGCCTCTTCGGCGCCATGGGTGCGGCGGGCGCTGTACTCCAGGTAATTGATGTAGCGGCCAAACTCGTGCAGGCCGTCCATGGCGCGCTTGGGCACAGCCGCAGGCAGCATGCCGTTGAACAGCGCGCCGAACATGCTTTGCTTGTGCTGGGTGGCAAAGGCCCCCAGCGATGCCAGCGTGGTGTGGCCGATGCCACGCTTGGGCGTGGTGATGGCGCGCAAAAACGCCGGGTCATCGTCGTTGTTGATCCACAGCCGGAACCAGGCGCACAGGTCCTTGATTTCGGCGCGGTCAAAGAAGCTCGTGCCGCCCGAGACCTTGTAGGGAATGTTGGCCTTGCGCAGTGCCTTCTCGAACGGCTTGGCCTGGTGGTTGGCGCGGTACAGGATGGCGAAGCTCTTCCAGTCCGGCGGCGGGTTGCTGGCCGCGCGCAGGCTCTGGATGCGGGCCACGGCGCGCTCGGCTTCGTGCTCCTCGTTGTCGGCATCGACCACACGCACCGGCTCGCCCTCGCCCAGTTCGCTGAACAGGGTTTTGGGGAACAGCTTGGGGTTGGGCCCGATCACGTTGTTGGCCGCACGCAGGATGGCGCTGGTGGAGCGGTAGTTCTGCTCCAGCTTGATGACCTTGAGGTGGGGGTAGTCCACCGGCAACTTCTTGAGGTTGTCCAGCGTGGCGCCGCGCCAGCCGTAGATGGACTGGTCGTCGTCGCCCACAGCGGTGAAATGTCCCTTTTCGCCCACCAGCAGCTTGAGCAGCTCGTACTGCGTGGCGTTGGTGTCCTGGTACTCGTCCACCAGCACATGGCCCAGGGCCGTCTGCCACTTGGCACGCACCTCCGGGAAGTCGCGCAGCAGCCGCAGCGGCATGCCGATCAGGTCGTCAAAGTCCACGCTTTGGTAGGCCGCCAGGCGCTCTTCATACCGGGCCATCAGCGTGGCGATGATGCGTTCGTTGTCGTCCGCCGCCTGGGCCAGCGCCTGTTCGGAGGTCAGACCCATGTTCTTCCACTTGCTGATCACCCACTGCCACTGGCGCGCCGTGGCCATGTCGGTGGTGCCACCCGAGGCTTCTTTCAGGATGCCCGTCACGTCATCGGCGTCGAGGATGCTGAACTGCGGCTTGAGGCCCAGCACATGGCCGTCCTCGCGCACCATGCGCACGCCCAGCGCGTGGAAGGTGCACACCAGCACATCCTTGGCGCGCCGGCCAATGAGGCCCTTGGCGCGCTCGCGCATCTCGGCGGCGGCTTTGTTGGTGAAGGTGATGGCCGCGATGCGTTTGGGGTCCATGCCCTTTTCGATCATGTGGGCGATCTTCATCGTGATCACCCGTGTCTTGCCCGAGCCCGCGCCTGCCAGCACGAGACAGGCCCCGTCGGTGTAGTGGACAGCCTGGAGCTGGGCGAGATTGAGACCGGCAGACATGGAGAGGGTGAGGGCAGGAAGAGGCGGAGGGCGGAAACCGGGCAGGGCGCGGGGCGGTGGGCGCCACGGGCGCGGGGTGCAAACCGAGGGGTGTGCCGCGCAAGGGCGCAATGATACCGGCGCGCCCCCGGCGGCTACGGTGCGAGGGTATCGGCCGCCGCCCCATGCGCGACCAGCGCCTGACAGGCTGCTGACGGAGCCGCTGCCGGACCCGCGCGCGGGCCCTGTGCTCCGGGAAACCCCGCTAGGGGCTTTGTTTTCACAATTTGATACTGGTTGGCGAGTCCTTCCCTTTGTCGGGAGGGGAGTGTTGTGAACCGAGCACCGCCATGAACCCTGCCACCCCGCCTTTCATCGCTCTGACTGCCGCCGCGCCCCGGGCGGGTCGCCGTCGGTTGCCACTGCCTGCATGGACCGCCTGGTCCGCCCTGGCGGCTGCCGGTGTGCTGGCGGGTGCGGCGTTGCTGCCACGGGTGGCGCATGCGCAGGTGGGGGGCAACGCCCCCGCGCGCATCGGCGTGGTGGGGCCGTTCACGGGGCCGTCGGCCGACTTTGGCGTGCCCATGCTCAATGGCATAAAGCTGGCGGTGGACGAGATCAATGCCGTGGGTGGCTACCTGGGCCGCCCGCTGGAGCTGGTCATCAAGGACGACAGGGCCGACCCCGATCAAGGCCGCAAGGTGTCGCAGGAACTGCTGGCCGAGAAGGTCGTCGCCACCATTGGCTTTTGCAACACCGGCGTGGCGCTCAAGGCCATCGACCTGTTCCAGGACGCCAAAAGCCCGCTCATCGTGCCCTGCGCCACGGGCACAGCCGTGACGGCCAAATATCCCGCGCCCGACAGCTACATCTTCCGCGTGCAGGCGCGCGACGCGATCCAGGCGCCCTTCCTGGTGGACGACATCGTCAAACGCGGCTGGGACAAGGTCGCCATCTTTGCCGACAAGACCGGCTATGGCGAAGGCGGCTACAACGATGTGGTGGCCGCACTGGCCGCCAAGAACCTCAAGCCCGTGCATGTGGCGCGCTTTGACCTGGGGGTGAAGGACCTGACGGCCGAGCTGACTGCGGCGCGCAACGCGGGTGCCAACGTGGTCTACAGCTACACCGTGGGGCCGGAGAACGCCACCATTGCCAACGGCAAGAAGGCGCTGGGCTGGAAGGTGCCGCAGGTGGGGCCGTGGCCGCTGTCCTTCCCCTTCTTCCTCGAAGGCGCCAAGGACGCGGCCGAGGGCGCGCTCATGGTGCAGACCTTCATCGCCGAGCCCAGCAACGAGCGCCGGGCATCGTTCCTGTCGAGCTACACCCGCAAGTACCAAGGCAAGGTGGCCGTGCCCATGGCGGCAGCCAACGCCTACGACGCCACCTATCTGCTGATGTACTCGTTCCTCGGCATCCGCGACGGTAACCTGAACGGCAAGGCCATCAAGGAATCGCTGGAGGGCAAGATGAAGACCTACTACGGCGTGGTCACCACCTACGACAAGCCCTTCAGCGCGCAGGACAAGGACGCGATCACGCGCAACATGCTGGTCATGGGCATGGTCAAGAACGGCGCCATCACCTTTGCCTACCCGGAAGATGCCAAGCGCAACCTCATCATTCAGCGCAAGCAATAACAAAAAGCGGATGTCTGCGCTCGCCGCCCGCGAGCCCACCCACCTGACTTTGCGCTGACCACCCCGGGCGCCGCAGACCCTGGCTGCAGGCGCAACAAGGACAATCGGGCTGTGCTGTCCGTCCTGCTCGTCACCTTCCCCTTCTTTGCGCTCGTGCTCTGTGGCTACCTCGCCGCACGGCGCGGCGTGCTGCCGCAACCTGCCATCCCGGGGCTCAACGCCTTCGTGCTGTACTTTGCGCTGCCGTGCATGTTGTACCGCTTTGGCGCCAGCACACCCATCCACCAACTGCTGGACCCGGCCGTGGCAGGCGTGTATGTGCTGTGTGCGCTGGTCATGGTGGGCGCCACGGTGGCGCTTACGCGCAACGCGCGCATCGGCTGGAACGACGCGGCCTTTGGTGCGCTCGTCGCAGCTTTCCCGAACACGGGCTTCATGGGTGTGCCGCTGCTGGTCGCACTGCTGGGTGCCCAGAGCGCAGGGCCCGCCATCGTCACCATCGTGGTGGACATGGTCATCACCAGTTCACTGTGTATTGCGCTCTCGCGCCTGGATGGGGCGGGCACCCACGGCGTGGGCGTGGCGCTGAAAAGCGCTTTCAGGGGCATGGCCACCAACCCCATGCCCTGGTCGATTGCGCTGGGCGCGCTCGCATCGGCCCTGCAGTTCAAGTTGCCGGGTCCGGTGGACAAGACCATCGCCATGCTTGCCGACGCGGCCTCGCCCGTCGCGCTGTTCACCATTGGGGCCGTGCTGGCCCGCTCGCAGATGAACCAGCACGAGCAGGTCCCTGCACGGGACTACGTGCCGGTGGCGCTTGCCAAGCTGCTGGTGCACCCGCTGCTGGTGTGGGGCGCAGGCACGGCGGCCATGGCGCTGGGGGTGCCGCTCACGCCCTTTGCGCTCACGGTGATGGTGCTGCTGGCGGCGCTGCCCAGCGCCAGCAACGTGTCGCTGCTGGCCGAGAAATTCGGCGCCAACAACGGGCGGGTGGCGCGCATCATTCTGGTGTCCACTGCGCTGGCGTTTCTGAGCTTCTCCGCCGCCGTCGCGCTGCTGACCTGAGCCGCCAGGCTGCTGCGGTGCGGCGGTGTCAGGCCGCCGGGGGTGTCTTGCGCCCTACCAGATACTGCACTCCCAGCATGCCGTAGAACTCCGAGTGCGGCTCTTCGGCCGCCAGGTGAAAGACATCGCCCGCCTGGTACACACGTTCTGACGCAGCCGTGGCGATGCGGATATCACCCGACAGGATCAGCGCCTTGGCCTCGAACGGGTGGGTGTGGTCACCTAGCATGCCCCCGGCTTCGCGGGTCACGGTGACGGCGGGCTCAAAGCCTTCGCGGGCCAGTTCGTCTGCAAATTGTTCGGGGGTCATGGGGTCTCCTGCTGCGGTACGGGGCAGTGTAGGTGCAGGCTCAAAGCCAGAGCGGGGACTCGGACTATCAAAAATGATAGCTACCAGCGCATGATGCACTGGCGCTACCGCCGGATTTGCTTCGATTTTTCATGCGGGGCTCGCGCGCAGGCGTCGTCCAGACAATGTGGCCGTGCCGCTGTCGTGCCGCCGCCTTGGCCTGCCTGTCGTTGCCTTCCTGAGATGGCTGCCTTGAGAAAACGATACGAAAAAACATTCGACAGGGCATGCTTTTTGCGCCGACGATGCCACGTGGTCAATCCATGCCCACGAACGGACAACAACAGGAGATTCACTATGAGGAAGAGGAATATTGTGCTGTGGGCACTCACGCCCGTGGCCGTTGCGCTGGTGCTTTCGGGCTGCGGCAGCGGCTCGGACAACGACCTGGCCGTGGACAACAATGCCCAGAGCTGCTCGGTGGTGTCCAGCTCCGGCTCGGCCGTGGTGGTGGGGTCCGGCGTGGCGGGCGACCCGGCTGCGCCCGAGGCGGCATCGGGCTACCGCCTGGGCTACAAGGCCAAGCAATCGAGCAAGTACATGGTGGTGGCCAACACCCCGCTGGCCACCAAGGCCGGCTGTGACGTGCTCAAGGCCGGCGGCACTGCGGTGGACGCCGCCGTGGCAGTGCAGGCTGTGCTGGGCCTTGTGGAGCCGCAGTCCAGCACGCTGGCGGGCAGCGCCTTCATGATGTATTACGACGCAAACACCAAGAAGGTCGTGGCGTACGACGGCCGTGAAACCGCACCCGCAGCCGCCAACGGCTACTACCTGGTGCGCCAGGACCAGGGTGATGCCTCGTCCGCTGCGCCCGTGCCCAGCGCTCGGCGCAGTGGCCGCTCCATCGGTGTGCCGGGTGTGATGCGTATGCTGGACATGGCCCACAAGGAGCATGGCAAGCTGGGCTGGGAAAAGCTGTTTGACGAAGGCATCCAGCTGGCCACCAACGGCTACCGCATTCCCGGCCGCATGGGCGACGCGATCAAGGGCAACGCCGCCAGCCTGGCGCTGGACGCGAATGCGGTGTCCGCGTTCTTCAACGCCGACGGCACCCCCAAGGCCACCGGCACGGTGACGACCAACCTGCCCTACGCCCAGACACTGCGCACGTTGGCGAGCGGCGGTGCCAACGCGATGTACTCCGGCCCGCTGGCCGAGGCCATCGTGGCCAAGGCAGCCCAGGCGGTGGGCGATGATGCGGCCAAGACGCCCATCACCCCCAGCCTGATGACGGTGAACGACCTCAAGAACTACCAGGCCAAAAAGCGCGAGCCGGTGTGCACCACCTACCGCGCGAGCTACTACGTCTGCACCATGTCGCCGCCGTCGTCGGGCGGTATCGCCATCGCGCAGGCGCTGGGCATTCTGGAGAATTTCGACCTTTCCAAACACGGCCCCACCAATCCCACCAATGAAGGCGGCGTGCCGAGTGTGATGGGTGTGCACCTGGTGTCCGAGGCGGAGCGTCTGGCCTATGCCGACCGTGACAAGTACGTGGCCGACACCGATTTCATCCCGCTGCCTGGCAAGGGCGTGTCCACCATGCTGGACAAGGCTTACCTGAAGCAGCGCGCGGCACTGATCCAGCCGGACGGCAAGTCGCTGGGAACGGCGTCGGCAGGGGCGCTGGGCGATGTGCCTCTGGGCGTGGACAAGACGGTGGAGCGCGGCACGACGCACTTCTCCATCGTGGATGCCTATGGCAACGTGGTGTCGATGACCTCCACAGTTGAGTCCAGCATGGGCTCGTTCCACATGGTGGGCGGCTTTCTGCTGACCAATCAGCTCACCGACTTCTCGGCGCAACCGGCCGATGGTGCGGGTGTGCCCATTGCCAACCGCGTGGCTCCCGGCAAACGCCCCCGCAGCACCATGGCACCCACCTTGGTGTTCAAGGGCACAGAGCCGGGTGATTTCGTGATGGCGACGGGCTCGCCCGGCGGCGGCACCATCATCCAGTACGTGCTCAAGACCGTGGTCGGCGCGGTGGACTGGAATCTTGATGCCCAGCAAGCCACATCGCTGGTGAACTTTGGCGCCACCAACAGCCCCACCACCAACGTGGATGGTGCCAACACGGCGCTGGACCTCACCGGGCTGATCGACGGCCTCAAGGCCAAGGGCCACACGGTGAACAACGCCGCGCAGTCGAGCGGCGTCTCCACCATCATGCGGGTCAACCGCAACGGCCAGACCAAGCTGGAAGGCGGCGTGGACCCGCGACGTGAAGGCATCGTGCTGGGTGACGGCGCGCTGTAATCGGCGAACCACGCTCTGACGAGACGGGGGCTGCGTTGAAAAGCGCAGCCCTCGTTGTTTTTGGCCGCTGCGCAAGACTGCGGGCGCGCCTCAGATCGCCAGCGGGTCCACGTCCACCAGCCAGCGGATCAACCCCTTGTGCTCCGGCTGGCTGCGCGTGGCTTGCAATATCGGCTGCCATGCGGCCAGGAAGCGCTGCAGGGTGGCGCGGCTGCTGCTCTCCATCAGCATCTGGGCGCGCTCTACATTGGCAACGCGCTGGATCGTGAGGGGCACGGGCGGGAACAGGATCACCGTGCCATCGGGCAAACCTGGCAACTGCGCGGCGTGGGCGGCGGCGGTGGCTGCCGTAAGAAAGCCCTGCGCCACCTCCTGCGTGCGCGCATCAGCCCGCACCAGCGCCTGGTACGAGAACGGGGGCATGGCGGCCTCTTCGCGCTCCTTGAGCTGCTGGGCGGCAAAAGCTTCGTAGTCGTGCTTGCGCAGCGCCTCGAACACGGCGTGCTGGGGGTGAAAACTCTGCACCCACATCTCGGGCTGCGTGCCATGCACCGCTTGTGCGGCCATGTAGGCGGCGTCGCGCCCGGCGCGGCCCGCTGCCTGCATCAGCAGTGCAAACAGCCGCTCGGCGGCGCGGAAGTCGCTGCTGAACAGCGCGCCGTCGGGCTGCACCGCAGCCACCAGCGTGATGCGCCGAAAGTCGTGCCCCTTGGCAATCATCTGCGTGCCCACCAGCACATCGACCTCGCCGGAATGCACCTGCGCCAGCTGGGCCTCCAGCGCGCCCTTGGCCTTGGTGGTGTCGGCGTCGATGCGGGCGATGCGGGCCGGCGTGCGGTCGGGCCGCAGCACTTCGGACAGCAGGGCGCCCAGTTGCTCTTCGAGCTGCTCGGTGCCCCGGCCCATGGGGTGAATGTCGGGGCTGCCACAGGTGGGGCAGTGGTAGGGCACGCGCACGGTGTAGCCGCAGTGGTGGCAGCGCAGGGTGCGGTCGGTCTTGTGGAAGACCTGGTGCGCGCTGCAGTGCGGGCAGTCGCTTTTCCAGCCGCAGTCCACGCAGTGCAGCACGGGGGCGTAGCCCCGGCGGTTCAGCAGCACCATGCTTTGTTCGCCGCGCGCCACGCGCTCAGTGATGGCCTGCAGCAGCGGCGCGCTGAACACGGTGCGGCGGGGCTGCTGGTTCATGTCCACCCGGCGCACACGGGCCAGTGCACCGGCGCCAATGCGGCTGGGCATGTGCAGCCGCACGTAGCGGCCACCTTCTGGGTCTTCGGCCGTGGCCGGACGGCTGGCGTACCAGCTCTCCAGCGACGGCGTGGCGGAGCCCAGGATCACCTTCGCGCCCTGCTCGCGTCCGCGCCAGATGGCCAGGTCGCGCGCGGAGTAGCGCGCGCTCTCCTGCTGCTTGTAGCTGGGGTCGTGCTCTTCATCCACCACGATGAGCTTCAGGCCGGGCAGGCTGGCGAACACCGCCATGCGCGTGCCCAGCACGATGCGCGCGCTGCCGCCATGGGCGGCCAGCCAGCTGGCCAGGCGTTGCGGGTTCGTCATGCCGCTGTGCAGCGACACCACGGCGCCGGGGCCGAAGCGCGGGGCAAAGCGGCCTGCAAACCGCTCTTCCAGCTGGGGCGTGAGGTTGATCTCGGGCACCATCACCAGCGCCTGGGCGGTGGGGTCGGCCTCCAGCATCTCTTGCACGCAACGCAGATACACCTCGGTCTTGCCACTGCCGGTGCTGCCAAACAGCAGGAAAGGCCCTTTTTCTGAGGAAATTCGGGCCCTGACGCTTTCTTGTTCTGCGCTGAGTGCTATGTTTTCAATAGTACGTGAGGTATCTCCTGCGCCCTTGGCCGGGCGCCGCAGCCGCCGTGCCAACTGCTCGGGGCGCAGGTCGCGCAGTTGAGGGGGCAGGGCCGCCAGGGCCACCTCGCCCAAGGCGCGCTGGTAGTAGCGTGCTGCGAACCCCACCAGACGGCGCCAGGACGCATCCAGGGGCGCCACGCCATCCAGCACACCTGCAATGGGACGCAGCGTGGCGCCATCGGGCAGCTCACCGGGGGCTTCGTCGGCGTCCCACACCACGCCCAGCACCTCGCGCGTGCCCAAGGGCACCCGCACCAGCGTACCCGGTGAGAGCGGGCGCTCACTGGCGTAGCTCAGAAGGTCGCCGACTCCACTGTGCGATGGCGTCTGCAGGGCAACGTGGACGAGGGAGAGGGTCATAGACACGAGCTATGGAGGAGAAATAGGCTTAGTGCGCGTTGTGGATGTGGTCTGGAGCTTTGGCGGCTAAGTGCTTGATTTGCTGTGGGTGTGTGGGTAATCCCGGATTTCTGTGGATAACTTTGTTGACATCCTGCCTGGACCCCCGCCCAAGCCGCATGAATGCTGGCTGCGAACAGATTGCCCGGAAATACAGCACTCCAAAAAAATCGTTATGAATCAATCATCTGAAGAAATTTGCCCCGGATTTTTGTGCTAAGCCGATTCAGTGCCTCCATGTTGCGCTGCATCACGTTTTGTGTGCATAAGTCGGACAGCAGGACTTCGTCAAGAGGACAGGTTGCCCCCTTTTTGTGCTAGCGGCGTGAGCCCATGTTCATGCGTTTCTTCGATATGGCCTGCAAGTGCTTGATTTGACAGGGGATTTGTAAGAAATTCAGAATTTCTGTGGATAACTTTGTTGATATCCCTTGGGTTTGCTCCGCAAGTCCTTGTCAATTCGTGCTTTGGCTGGATTGCCTGTCAAAAAAGCAGGGGATTTAACGCCATATAAATCAAGCACTTAGCGTCGCGATGAGGTTTGTTTGCAAGTTGCCGCACGAAGTCGCGCCGGGTACGAGGATGCTCCAATTTTGTGCATAAGTGCGCTGGCGGGGACGCCGGATCTGCTGCGAAATGCCCGGGGATTGTCGCAGGGCCCGGAGTGTCTGGCGTTCTTGGTGTCATAGCGGTCCATGTCGCTTTGCTTCAAGACGGCGCGGCGACTTGTGGCGACGATGCCGCCATGGCTACTTACTCTTCTTCCCCCATGGCAGATGCGCCCACCATGGAGCGCGACGGTTTTGTGCTGGCCCGGCTGGACGAGGTGGTGCAGGCGGCACGTACCGACAGCCTGTGGTTCATGACCTTCGGGCTGGCGTGCTGCGCGGTCGAGATGATGCATGCCGCCATGGCGCGCTACGACCTGGACCGGTTTGGCATCATCCCGCGCTCCAGCCCCCGCCATAGCGACCTGATGATCGTCGCCGGCACCCTGACCAACAAGATGGCGCCCGCCATCCGCAAGGTCTACGACCAGATGCCCGAGCCGCGCTACGTGATCTCCATGGGCTCATGCGCCAACGGCGGTGGCTACTACCACTACAGCTACTCGGTGGTGCGGGGTTGTGACCGCATCGTGCCCGTGGATGTGTATGTGCCCGGCTGCCCGCCCACGGCCGAGGCGCTGCTCTACGGCATCCTGCAGCTGCAGGCCAAGATCAAGCGGCCCCAGGTGATCCAGCGGTAATCGGCAGACCCCAGCGGGCGGCGGCTTCAACTGCGCCGCAGCAGCCAGTCCGCATCGTCGCCCGGCCGCCGGGTGTGGGCCTTCAGTGCTGCGGGGGGCTTTTCGAACAGGGCGCGCGCCTCGCGGCTGAAATGCGCCTGGTCGGCGTAGCCATGGCGCAGGGCGGCATCGAGGGCACCGGCGTTGCCGTCGCGCATGGCCAGCAGGGCATGTTCGGCGCGCAGCATGCGTTCGATCTCGCCAGGCCGCAGGCCCGCCAGCTGCCGGGTGCGGCGCTGCAGGTGCCGGGGCGTCCAGTCCAGCGCAGAGGCCAGGGCCTGGCGTGCGCCGCGCTGCCAAGCCTGGTGCAACACCTGCAACCAGGCAGCATGCCGGTCGGCCACGACCGCCCAGCGTGGGGTGAGGAAGTCCACGCACAGCGCCTGACGCACCCCATGGTCGGGCGCCGCGTGGACGGCCGCGAGGAAATGGTGCCAGGCCGCGGGCAGCCAGGTCGTTGCGTCCGTGACCCGGTCGGTCAGCGGCGCAAGGTCCTGCCCGGTGAGCAGCCCCAGCGCGCCGGGCTGGAACGCCAGGCAGAACGAATCACCATCAAGGGAGGAGACCGAGTGGTAAGGATGTCGGTGGGCGCCCGAGAGTGTGATGGCCGGCATAGCCGCTGCCGTGGCGGCGCCCGCACATTCCACGAGCTGGGCCGTGCCCCGCGTGAGCCAGATGATGCCGGGGTAGGGGCTGGGCGGCACGCGCGTGTCCGCCGGGGTGTGGGGCGGCTGGCGGCCCAGGTCGCGCCAGAAAAAGGCGCGCACGCAGTCCACGAG
>NZ_QAIM01000160.1:0-2591 GCF_003061035.1 Acidovorax sp. HMWF018 | reverse complement strand
GTTCACAAAAGCGGCGCCAGCGGTGGCGGCGTGGGGGCAAGCGACAGGACCTATTATCAGGCGCCACCCTCCGCCGCGCTGTTGCGGGGTTTACATCTGCTTTTCACCGCATGGCCGCATTGCTTCCCACCTTCACCACCCTCGGCTCCGGCCCCACTGTGCTCATGCTGCACGATGCCGACGGCGACCACCTCACCTTTGCGCCCCAGGTGGAGACCCTGGCCACCGCCGGCTACCGGGCCGTGGCCTGGGACATGCCGGGCTATGGCCGCAGCGCGCCCGTGGAGCCCTACACCTTCAAGGCGCTGGCACAAAGCTGCCTCGCGCTGATCGAGGCGCTGCGCTGCGGCCCCGTCACGCTGGTCGGCCACGGCATGGGCGCCATGGTTGCGCTGGAGGCCGCCGTGCGGGACGCGTCCCAGGTGCGCCGCATGGTGCTGTGCGCGGGCGGTCCGGCGCTCGATGCCCAGGCCGTGCAGGATTGGGTGGCACCGCGCGAGCAGGCCCTCAAGGCCCTGGACGCGGGCGGCAGCATGGAGCAACTGGCCCAGACCCTGGTGCCGCAGTGCATCGGCACCGGCGCCCTGCCCGAAGGCGTGCGGCTGGCGGGCCACGCGCTGGGCCAGGTGTTCCCGGGCGCCTACCGCCGCGCCCTGGAGGCCCTGCCCACGTTTGACCGGGGCGCTGCCGCGCTGGCGCACCTGGCCATGCCGGTGCTGCTGGTGGGCGGCGATCAGGACCGGTGCACTCCCCCCGCAGCCTTGCAGGCGCTGGCCCAGGTGTTGCCCGATGCCCAAACGGTGCTGCTGCCGCATGTGGGGCATTGGCCCCAGCTGGAAGACCCCGAAGGGTTTGACGCAGCGCTGCTCGATTTTCTGGCCCACCGGCGCACGCTGCACTGACCCATTTGATCTTGGCTCGCCCGGCCGCCGCGCCCGGGCATGAACGCTGCCTTTTTTCTCCATGTTGTTTGCCCTCAAGAAAATTCTGTCTGCGCTGCTGTTGCCGCCGGTGTCCAGCATCGTGCTGGCGCTGTTTGGCCTGTGGCTGGCGCGCTACCACCGCCGCACGGGCAACACGCTGGTGGTGCTGTCGCTGTTGTCGGTGCTGGTGCTGTCCTGGCCGCCGGTGTCGGACGCGCTGGTGCGCAGCCTGGAGCGCTACCCCGCCATCACGCCGCGCCAGTTGCCCGAGTCGAAGGTACAGGCCATCGTGGTGCTGGGCGGCGGTGCCGACACCGTGGCGCCCGAATACGGGGTGGACGTGCTCAGCCGGGGTGCGCGCGAACGGGTTCGCTATGCCGCCTACCTGCAGCAGCAGACGGGCTTGCCCATCCTGGCCACGGGGGGCTCCACAGGCGGCACACGGGCCGAGGCGCTGGTGATGAAGGATGTGGTGGAGCGGGAGTTCAAGGGCCGGGTGCGCTGGACCGAAGTGGAGTCCCTCGACACCCGCAACAACGCCACCAGGTCGGCCGTCCTGCTCAAGGCCGCAGGCATCGAGCGCATCGCGCTCGTCACCCACGGCTGGCACATGGTGCGTGCCGCCCGGGACTTTGAGCAGGCCGGGCTGCAGGTGCTGCCGGCGCCCATGGGCTTCAAAGGGGGGCAGGCGCGCAAGCTGTATCGCGTGCTGCCGCGCGCCTCGGCGCTGTCCGACAGCAGCCTGGCGCTGCATGAGTGGCTGGGCATAGTGGCCCAGCGTGCTTCGCTGGACCGCTGAGAGCTCGTTGACGATCCCCTGCTAGATCGTCCACAGGCTCTGAGATCAGCCTGCCGCGGGTGTGACCAGGAAGCGGCTGGCGGCTTCCACCGCCTGCGCATCGGCCTGCACGGCGCCCGGGGGGCCGCCCTTGCCCCACAGGGCGCCCCCCCACGTCATGGACAGGAACTGCGCACACAGCGCCACCGAATCGATCATGGGCTGGGCCTTGGTGCGGTCGCCGCTGGTGGTGATGAGAGACAGCGTCTTGCGGCCCATGGCGTCCTTGAAGTCCAGGCCGGGCACGCGCATCCAGGCGCTCCAGTGGTCGAGGTAGGTTTTGAGCGGCGAGGGGATGCTGTACCAGTACACCGGCGCCACCCAAACAATGTGGCTGGCGGCCAGCGTGGCGTCCAGAAGGGTTTTCATGTCGCCCTCAGGCGGTGCGTAGGTGCCGGTGGTGTGGCGCTGGTCCACAAAGGGCGGCAACTGCATGCGTGCGAGGTGGTGCCAGGTTTGCTCCGTGCCCGCAGGCAGGGCCGCTGCGGCCTGCCGCGCCAGCCATTCGGTGTTGCCGAGGTGGCCGGGTTCGCGGGTGGAGGTTGTGAGGAAGAGGTAATGGGGTGCAGACATGGCCGGCATCGTAGCGGCACCGGCCCGTGTCTGCAGGAGTCGCTACGTCAGGCCGGGACCACAGCGCGCGGCGCGCGCACGGCTTCGGCACCCAGAAAACCAAAGTTCATCGCAGGCTGTTCGCCGCTGATCAGCTCGGCCAGGGCCTTGCCCGAGCCTGCACCGTGCGTCCAACCCAGCGTGCCGTGGCCCGCGTTGACCCAGAGCTTGCCCACGCGGGTGCGACCGATGAACGGGATGTTGGTGGGCGTGGCGGG
>NZ_QAIM01000159.1:4838-6469 GCF_003061035.1 Acidovorax sp. HMWF018 | reverse complement strand
ACGGTAGGGCGTGCCCGGCCCACCCCGCTTCACTGCCCGTTTGATTGACCAAGGACCTGACCACCATGCACCAACGCCCGTTCCAGCAAGTCGATGTATTCACCGCCACGCCCTACCGTGGCAACCCCCTGGCCGTGGTGCTGGACGGCTCCGGCCTCAGCACCGAAGCCATGCAGGACTTCACCAACTGGACCAACCTGTCCGAAGCCACCTTCCTGCTGCACCCCACCCCGGAAGGGCGCGCCGCCGGTGCCGACTACCGCGTGCGCATCTTCTGCCCCGGGCGCGAACTGCCTTTTGCAGGCCACCCCACGCTGGGCAGCTGCCACGCTTGGCTCCAAGCCGGCGGACGGCCCCAGGTCGCGGGCCAGGTGGTGCAGGAGTGTGGCGTGGGCCTGGTCACGCTGCGCCAGGACGGCGAGCGCCTGGCCTTTGCCGCGCCGCCCCTCATCCAAAGCGGCCCGCTGGCCGAAGACGACGTGGCGCTGATTGCCCGGGGCCTGGGCGTGGCGCGCAGCGACATCCTGCACCACGCCTGGTGCGACAACGGCCCCAACTGGCGGGGCGTGATGCTGCGCAGCAGCGAGCAGGTGCTGGCGCTGAAGCCTGACGCCAGCATCCTTGGCCAACTGGACGTGGGCGTGGTCGGCCCGCGTGGTAAGGTGGGCGTCATTGGCAGCACCGACGCCGAAGGCATCGCCTTTGAAGTGCGCGCCTTCTTCCCCGGCAACAACGGCCTGGCCGAAGACCCCGTGACCGGCAGCCTCAACGCAGCGCTGGCGCAATGGCTCATCGGCGCCGGGCTGGCCCCCGCCCAATATGTGGCCGCCCAAGGCACCTGCCTGGGACGCGCCGGGCGGGTGTACGTGCAACAGGACGGCGACACCATCTGGGTCGGCGGCAGCTCGGTCACCTGCATGGCCGGTGAGGTGCTGCTGTGACCGCCACGACCACCCAACACGCCCCCTGCGTGGACCACCTGGTCGTGCTGGCGGCCGACCTGGCCAGCGGTGTGGCCTGGTGCGAACGCACGCTGGGCGTCACTCCCACGGCGGGCGGCGAACACCCGCTAATGGGCACGCACAACCGCATCTTCAACGTCTCCAGCCCGGCGCATCCACGCGCCTACCTGGAGATCATTGCTATCAACCCAGGAGCACCCAAGGCAGTATCCACTAGCGCAAGACGCTGGTTTGACATGGATGACGCCAATCTGCAGGCCCAGGTGGCGCAACACGGCCCCCAGCTCATCCACTGGGTGGCGAGCGTGCCCGACGTGGCGGCCACGTGCACCGCGTTGTCGGCGCTGGACATGGATCGCGGCGCCGTCATCACCGCCAGCCGCCCCACGCCCCATGGCCTGCTGCAGTGGCAGATCACCGTGCGGGACGACGGCCTGCGCCTGATGGACGGATGCCTGCCCACCCTCATCCAGTGGGGCGCCGTGCACCCCTGCGACAGCCTGCCCGCGAGCGGCGTGCAGCTGGAACAACTCGCACTGCAGCACCCGCAGGTCTCCACGCTGCAGGCGGCATGTGACGCCATCGGTGTCGGCCCCCAGGTCGCCGTCGCCGCAGGCAACGCGCCTGGCCTCACGGCACACCTCTCCACGCCGCTGGGCCCCGTCACCC
>NZ_QAIM01000159.1:0-4828 GCF_003061035.1 Acidovorax sp. HMWF018 | reverse complement strand
CTCGACCCCACCGCCCTGCTGCCCACCCTGGCCGACATCGAAGCCGCTGCCGAGGTGGTGTACCGCGACTTCGCCGCCACGCCCCAGTACCGCTGGGGCCTGCTCAGCCAGCGCCTGGGCACCGACTGCTGGCTCAAGCACGAGAACCACACGCCCGTGGGAGCGTTCAAGATCCGGGGTGGCCTCACTTACTTCGACCAGCTCGCCCAGCGCGGCGCGCTGCCCCAAGAGGTCATCAGCGCCACGCGCGGCAACCACGGCCAAAGCATGGGCTGGGCCGCGCGCCGCCACGGCGTGGCCTGCACCATCGTCGTGCCGCGTGGCAACTCGGTGGAGAAGAACGCTGCCATGCGCGCCCTGGGCGTCACGCTCATCGAACACGGCGACGACTTTCAGGAAGCGCGCGAACACGCTATCCAGCTCGCGGCCCAGCGCGGCGCCCACATGGTTCCCAGCTTCCACCCCGACCTGCTGCGCGGTGTCAGCACCTACTGGTGGGAGTTCTTGCGCGCCGTGCCGCAGCTCGATGTGGTGTACGTGCCCATCGGCCAGGGCTCGGGCGCGTGCTCGGCCATCGCAGCCAAGCTTGCGCTGCAGCACCCCGTGCGCGTGGTCGGCGTGGTCAGCAGCCATGCCACCACCTACGCCGATTCGCTGGCCGCCGGCCGCGTAGTCGAGGCACCCGTCACCACCCAGCTCGCCGACGGCATGGCCTGCCGCGTGGCCGACGCCGAGGCCCTGGCCGTGATGGCGCCCCACATCGACCACATCGTGCAGGTGAGCGACGCCGAAGTGGCCGCTGCCATGCGCGCCTTGTTCACCGACACGCACAACGTGGCCGAAGGCGCAGGTGCGGCGGCACTGGCGGCAGCGCTGCAGGAACGCGACCAGCTACAGGGTTTGCAAGTGGGCCTGGCGTTGACGGGCGGCAACGTGGATGCGCCCATGTTCGGCAACGTTCTGGCGGACTGAAGCCCTCGCGGATTCAACCGAAAAAGCTACACATTTAATAGCATCGGTCGCTTTTGCGACAAACGCCTGCAGCTGGTTCTGATCACAATCCGCCGCATGGGAACCCTCTACCTTGTGCGCCACGGCCAGGCCTCGTTTGGCGCGGAAGACTACGACCAGCTCAGCGCGCTGGGCCGCCAGCAGGCGGTGCGACTGGGCGAGCACTGGCGCGCACGCGGCTTGGGGTTTGATGCCGTCATCACGGGCACGCTGCGCCGCCATACGCAAACGCTGGAAGGCATCGCCGAGGGCCTGCAGACCACCCCCGAGGTGCTGCAGTTGCCAGGCCTCAATGAATACGACAGCCATGCGCTGATCGCCGCCATCCACCCCCAGCCCCTGGGCCCGGCCGACACGCCTGAGCGCTACCGCGCGCACTTTCGTATCCTGTGCGACGCGCTGGCGCAGTGGATGGCAGGTGTCATCAGCCCCCAGGGCATGCCCAGCTGGAACGATTTTTCGGCCGGTGTGCGCAGCGCGCTGGACCATGTGCGCCACCACCATGCGGGCCAGAACGTGCTGCTGGTGAGCAGCGGCGGCCCCATCTCCACCGCCGTGGGCGAGGTGCTGGGCACGGCGCCCGAGGTCACCATTGCGCTGAACATGCGCATCCGCAACAGCGCGGTGACGGAGTTCTCCATCTCGCCCAAGCGGTTGATGTTGCAGACCTTCAACACGCTGCCGCACCTGAACGAGCTGGAGCACGCGCAGTGGGTGACGCACGCCTGAGCACCGATATTTCGGTTTTCTGAGCCTTTCAGGCCGCTTGCGCTAGTGGATCATGCGCCGGAAGCTATTAAAAATATAGCAAACCGATTCAGCGCAAGTGGGGACCATCCGCCAGGGTAGACAGCGGCAGCGCCTGCAGCTCCTGCAGCAGCGCCACCAGTTGTTGCGCTGCAGCGTCCACCACCGCTTGTCCCTTGTCGGCCGTGGCTGCAGCCGCGTTACCCACGGCACCCGCCGGGTGGTAGTCCTGCATCTGCCAGCCCAGCTTGGCGCTTTTGCCGTTGCCCAGGATGGCGTAGCGCTCCGACCGGTCCTGCGAGGTGGAGCGGAAGTTTTGCGCGTGTGCCATCTGCACGGTGGCGGGCGCCAGGTGCAGCATCATCGATGTCTCGATCTCGCCCGCATGGATGCCAAAGCGGTGCTCCTGGGCGCTGAACTGGCCCGCCACCGCATCGGGCAGCGGCAGGCTGAACCAGCTGGCGCTGTAGACGATGAGGTCGCAGCGCGTGCGCAGCTCGCGCGCCACGATGTCCATCACGCTCACCTGTCCGCCGTGGCCGTTGAACAGCAGCAGCTTCCTGATGCCCGCGCGGGCCACGCACTCGCCGATCTCGGTCCACAGCGCAATCACCGTGGCGGGCGACAGCGTGAGCGTGCCGGGAAAGCGGATGTGCTCCGGGCTCAGGCCCACGTTCTGTGGCGGCAGGAACAGCACGGGCAACTCGGCGGGCAGGTGCGGCAGCGCGGCATCGATCACACCCTGCAGCAGCGTCGCATCGACCGACAGGGGCAGGTGTGGCCCATGCTGCTCGACAGCCGCCACGGGCAGCACGGCCACCACCTGTTCAGCCTGCCCGCTGGCCTTTAGCGCCGCGAAATCACGGGTGGACAAGTCGGCCCAGAAGCGGGAGGGCAAGGGAGTCAAGGCGGCAGAAGTCATGCGTGCATGGTAGCGGCGCTGCCGGCCTCTGGGAAACGGCCACTGGCGCCGCTAACATGCCACCATGACCCAAGACCTCTTCCGCCAAGACGCCTACCTGCGCGAATGCAGCGCCCACATCACCGCTGTCACCGATGCCGGCATCGTGCTGGACCAGACCGTGTTCTACCCCCTGGGCGGCGGCCAGGCCGGTGACAGCGGTGTGCTGGTGCTGGCAGACGGCACACAGATCACCATTGCCGACACCCGCAAGGGCAAGGACGCCGACGGCAACCCCACCAGCGACATCGTGCACATCCCCGCCCCCGGGCAGGAAGACCGCGTGGCGCAGCTCACGCCCGGCACCACCGTCACGGCCCGCATCGACTGGGAGCGCCGCCACCGCATGATGCGGCTGCACACCACCAGCCACCTGCTGTGCCATGTGGTGCCGCAGCTGGTCAACGGCTGCTCCATCACACCCGACTACGCGCGGCTGGACTTTGCGATGACCGACCCGCTGGACAAGGAGCAGCTGACCGCCGCCATCGCCACCCTGGTGGCTGCCGCGCACCCACTCACCGTGGCCTCGATCAGCGATGAAGAACTGGACGCGAACCCCGCGCTGGTCAAAAGCATGAGCGTGCAGCCCCCACGCGGCACCGGGCGCATCCGCACCATCCGCATCGGCGGCGAAGCCGACGCGCCACTGATCGACCTGCAGCCCTGTGGCGGCACGCATGTGGCCAACACGTCGGAGATCGGCGCCATCGTGGTGACCAAGATTGAAAAGAAAAGCGCCACCTCCCGCAGGGTGGTGCTGGGCTTTGCCCAGTGAGCGCAGCGAGGAGCGCTTTTCTTTGGGGTGCACTCACTTGTGCGCAGCGCAAGTGAGCGCGCACCAAAAGACACGGTCCTGAGCCACCACCCGCCGGGTGGTGCCGGGCTTTGCCCTGTGAGTGCAGCCACGGGCGACCACACTCACTGTCAACAATGTTGAGCCACCACAGCCGCCCGTTGCATTGGCTTACGCAGGCAGGCTGACAACGGGGACAATAGCGCCCGCGCGCAGCACCCGCCCGGCCCTCGGGCGGCGGTGACCGGCTCAACGTTCCGGGGCTGCGGCGCCTACCCTTGCCTGCCGCCATGCCGATCTCCCTGCGCTCCGTCTCTTTTGCCTCTTTGCGCCAGCACCGCTGGTTCCGCCCCGCCGTCCGCGCGCTGGCGGGTTTGATCGCCCTGTGGCTGATCACCTGGCTCGCCATTCCGCCACTGGTCAAGGGCCCGCTGGAGCGCATCGCGTCCGAGCAACTGGGGCGCACCGTGACGGTGGGCGGCATCGACTTTGAGCCCTGGAGCCTGGAATTCGCGCTGCGTGACGTGACCGTGGCGGGCGCCAATGGTGCGCCCCCACAGCTGACCATTGGCCGCATCTATGCCGATGGCGAGCTGCAATCCCTGCTGCGCCTGGCGCCGGTGGTGGACGCCTTCACCATCGAAAACCCGGTCCTGCGCATCACCCACCTGGGCGACGGCCGCTACGACGTGGACGACATCATTGCCAAGGTCACCGCGCCCAAGAGCGAGCCCGAGCCAGACACCGGCCCCGCGCGCCTGGCGCTGTACAACCTGGCGCTCACCGGCGGCAGCATCGACTTCATCGACAACACGGTCAGCGAGACCCACGAGGTGCGTGCGCTGGCGCTGAAAGTGCCGTTCATCAGCACCCTGCCCTCGCAGCGCGAGGTGAAGGTGGAGCCCCACCTGGCGTTCACACTGGACGGCAGCCGGTTTGACTCCTCCGCCGAGGGCACGCCGTTTGCACAGACCGGCAAAGCCGACGCGCAGATCCGGCTGGATGGCCTGAACCTCGCACCCTACCTGGGCTACCTGCCGGCCAATCTCCCCGTCAAGGTGTTGGGAGCCACGCTGGATGCGGATGTGAAGGTGGCCTTTGAACAGCACCCGCGCATGGCCGTGAAGCTGACAGGCACCGTACAGGCCAGCGGTGTGCGCATGGCCGACCGCCAGGGCGCCGACCTGCTGAGCTACGAGCGCCTGAAGATCGACATGGCCGATGTGCGCCCGCTGGACCAGGTGGTGCGCCTGCAGCATGTGGAGCTGACGGCGCCCGTGGTGACCGCCACCCGCGACGCCAGCGGTCAGATC
>NZ_QAIM01000014.1:0-9171 GCF_003061035.1 Acidovorax sp. HMWF018 | reverse complement strand
GTCAATGGCTGCGTTGTGGGTGTGGACGGTGCGGGGTGGTCCAAGGCGGCTGAGTGACCCCGCACGGCAGGTCAGCGGGGTGTGAACTGCACGTACACCTCGTTGGGCTTGACCATGCCCAGCTCGCTGCGCGCCTTTTCTTCCACCATATCGAGGCCTTCCTTGAGGTCGTGCACCTCCGAGGTCAGCCGCGCATTCGCCTGGCGGGCCTGTTCGTTGGCCGCCTTCTGCACATCAATCTGCCGCTGCATCGCATTGACGCGCGGCACACTGCCCCGCCCCAGCCAGAGCTGGGCGTGCAGCGCTGCCAGCAAGGCCAGCAGGATGACGGGGACGATGCGGGAGACCAATGGAGGGCTCGCTCAGGCGAGGGCTGCCAGGGGCTCAGCGCAGGTTGTAGAACGCAGCGCGGCCAGGGTACTGCGCAATCTCGCCCAGATCTTCCTCAATGCGCAGCAGCTGGTTGTACTTGGCGATGCGGTCCGAGCGCGACAGCGAGCCGGTCTTGATCTGGCCCGCATTCGTGCCCACCGCGATGTCGGCAATGGTGCTGTCCTCGGTCTCGCCCGAGCGGTGCGAGATCACGGCGGTGTAGCCGGCGCGCTTGGCCATCTCGATCGCAGCGAAGGTCTCGGTCAGCGTACCGATCTGGTTGATCTTGATCAGGATCGAGTTGGCAATGCGCTTGTCGATGCCTTCCTTCAGGATCTTGGTGTTGGTCACGAACAGGTCGTCACCCACCAGCTGCACCTTGTCGCCCAGGCGTTCGGTCAGATGCTTCCAGCCGTCCCAGTCGCCTTCGTGCATGCCGTCTTCGATGCTGATGATCGGGTACTTGTCCACCCAGGCCGCCAGCATGTCCGTCCACTGCTGGGCGGTGAGCTTGAGGCCGCCTTCGCCTTCCAGCACATAGTGGCCGTCCTTGTAGAACTCGCTCGCAGCGCAGTCCAGGCCCAGGGCGATCTGATCGCCCGCCGTGTAGCCCGCAGCTTCAATGGCTTGCAGGATCAGGCGGATGGCTGCTTCGTGGTTTTCAACGCTGGGGGCAAAGCCGCCTTCGTCGCCCACGGCGGTGCTGATGCCCTTGTCGTGCAGGATCTTCTTGAGCGCGTGGAACACTTCGGCGCCCCAGCGCACGGCTTCGCGGAACGTGGGCGCGCCCACCGGGATGATCATGAACTCCTGCAGGTCCAGGCTGTTGTTGGCGTGTGCGCCGCCGTTGATCACGTTCATCATGGGCACGGGCAGTTGCACGCTGCCCATGCCGCCCAGGTAGCGGTACAGGGGCAGGCCAGACTCTTCGGCGGCGGCGCGGGCCACAGCCATCGACACGGCCAGCATGGCGTTGGCGCCCAGGCGGCTCTTGTTCTCGGTGCCATCGAGGTCGATCAGGGTCTTGTCCAGGAAGGCCTGCTCGGAGGCATCCAGGCCCAGCACGGCTTCGCTGATCTCGGTGTTGATGTATTCCACGGCCTTGAGCACGCCCTTGCCCAGGTAGCGGCCCTTGTCGCCGTCGCGCATTTCAATGGCTTCACGGCTGCCGGTGGAGGCGCCCGACGGCACGGCGGCCCGGCCCATCACGCCCGATTCGAGCAACACGTCGCATTCGACGGTGGGGTTGCCGCGGCTGTCCAGAATCTCGCGACCGACGATGTCAACGATGGCACTCATGGTTTTCCTTTTGCAGAAGTTTTAAATCAAATCAGTCTCTAGCGCCTTCTGTATAAGCGCTAGCAGCTATTAATTGGTGAGCGATTTGGGTGTGTGCGCTCAGACGCCTTCGACACACACCATGCGCATGACGGCTGCGCCTTCACGGGCGGCCTTGGCTTTCTGGTACTCGGGCGTGTCGTAGAAGGCGCGAGCGGCTTCAAAGCTCGGGAACTTGAGGATCACGGTACGACCGGGGTTCCAGTCGCCCTCCAGCACTTCGACCTTGCCGCCACGCACGCAGACTTCAGCGCCGTGGGCTTGCATGGCCAGGGTGCTCCACTTGCGGTACTCGTCATACTGCGTGGGGTTGGTGACGGTGACGGATGCGATGACGTAACCACTGCTCATGTCTCAAGCTCCAAAGTTGTTTTCGAGGAATCCGCTTTTCTTGGTGACATCGTCCAGGGCCACCAAGGTCTCCAGCAGCGCCTTCATGTGCTTGAGCGGTACGGCGTTGGGGCCGTCCGCCCAGGCCTCGGCGGGGCGGGGGTGGGTTTCCATGAACAGGCCCGCCACGCCCACAGCCACGCCGGCACGCGCCAGCACGGGCACCATGTCGCGCGCACCACCGCTCACGGCGCCCAGGCCGCCGGGCTTTTGCACCGAGTGGGTCACGTCAAACACCACGGGTGCGCCGGAGTTGCGCATCTCGGCCAGGCTGGTCATGTCGGCCACGAGGTTGTTGTAGCCAAAGCTCACGCCGCGCTCGCAGGCCAGAAACCGGTCTTCCGACAGGCCGACTTCGGCCGCTGCAGACCGGGCCTTGTCGATGACGTTCTTCATGTCCCAGGGCGCCAGGAACTGGCCCTTCTTGATGTTGACCGGCTTGCCACTTTGCGCCACGGCGCGGATGAAGTCCGTCTGGCGGCACAGGAAGGCAGGCGTCTGCAGCACATCGACCACGCTGGCCACCTCGGCCACGTGCGAGGTGTCGTGCACGTCGGTCAGGATGGGCAGCTGCAGCTGGCGGCGCACTTCATCGAGGATCTTGAGGCCAGCGTCGATGCCGACGCCGCGCTTGCTGGTGCCGGAGGAGCGATTGGCCTTATCGAACGAGCCCTTGTAGATCAGCGGAATGCCCAGCGGCGCGCAGGCTTCCTTGAGCTGGCCTGCGACGTCGAGCGACATTTCCAGGCCTTCAATGGAGCAAGTGCCCGCGATCAGGAAAAAGCGCTGGTCCAGGCCAACGTTGAATCCGCACAGCTGCATGCTTGAGTCCCCTTATGCTTTTTTTGCGGCTTGCTGGTGTTCCACTGCGGCCTTGATAAAGGCGTTGAACAGCGGGTGGCCGTTCCAGGGCGTGGACTTGAACTCGGGGTGGAACTGCACGCCGATGAACCAGGGGTGCACGGTTTGCGGCAGCTCCACGATTTCGGTGAGTTCTTCACGCTGGGTCAGCGCCGAGATCACCAAGCCCGCCTTGCGCAGCTGGTCCAGGTAGTTCACGTTGGCTTCGTAGCGGTGGCGGTGGCGCTCTGTCACCACGTCGCCGTAGATGCTGTGGGCCAGCGTGTCCTTGGACACGTCCGAGCTCTGCGCGCCCAGGCGCATGGTGCCGCCCAGGTCCGAGTTTTCATCGCGCTTCTTGATGGTGCCGTCTGCATCCTTCCACTCGGTGATCAGTGCGATCACGGGGTGGGGCGTGGTGGGGTCGAACTCGGTGCTGTTGGCGTTGGCCAGGCCTGCCACATGGCGGGCGTATTCGATGGTGGCCACCTGCATGCCCAGGCAGATGCCCAGGTAGGGCACCTTGCGTTCGCGGGCAAACTGCGCCGTGGCGATCTTTCCTTCCACGCCACGCTGGCCGAAGCCGCCGGGCACCAGGATGGCGTCGTACTTGGCCAGCTTGGCGGCCGCGTCGGCGCTGTCGATGGTCTCGGAATCGACATGGTCGATCTTCACGCGCACATGGTTGCGCATGCCCGCGTGGCGCAGGGCCTCGTTGACGGACTTGTAGCTGTCCGACAGGTCCACATACTTGCCGACCATGGCGATGGTGACTTCGCCCTGGGGGTGTTCGGTTTCGTACACCAGATCGTCCCAGCGCTTGAGGCTGGTGGGTGGGGTGTTCAGACGCAGCTTGTCGCAGATCAGGCCATCGAGGCCCTGTTCGTGCAACATCCGGGGCACCTTGTAGATGGTGTCCACGTCCCACATGCTGATCACGCCCCATTCGGGCACGTTGGTGAACAGCGAGATCTTGGCGCGCTCTTCCTCAGGAATACGGCGGTCGGCGCGGCACAGCAGCGCGTCGGCCTGGATGCCGATTTCGCGCAGCTTTTGCACGGTGTGCTGGGTGGGCTTGGTTTTCAGCTCCCCCGCTGCAGCGATCCAGGGCAGGTAGGTCAGGTGCACGAAGGCTGCGTTGTTCGGGCCCATGCGCAGGCTCATCTGGCGCACGGCTTCCAGGAACGGCAGCGATTCGATGTCACCCACGGTGCCGCCGATTTCGACAATGGCCACATCCACGGCATCCGGCGTGCCGATGCCGGCGCCGCGCTTGATGAATTCCTGGATTTCGTTGGTGACGTGGGGAATGACCTGCACGGTTTTGCCCAGGTAGTCGCCGCGACGTTCCTTCTCCAGCACGGACTGGTAAATCTTGCCCGTGGTGAAGTTGTTGGTTTTCTTCATGCGCGTTTCGATGAAACGCTCGTAGTGGCCCAGATCCAGGTCGGTTTCTGCGCCGTCATCGGTCACGAACACCTCGCCGTGCTGGAACGGCGACATGGTGCCCGGATCTACGTTGATGTAGGGGTCAAGCTTGATGAGGGTGACTTTGAGTCCCCGCGATTCGAGGATCGCGGCAAGGGAGGCTGAGGCGATTCCCTTACCGAGGGAAGACACCACACCGCCGGTGACGAAGACAAATTTGGTCATGTCTTTTTTGGTGGTGGGAGGGTAGGGACAGTTCATTGCTGAACCATCCCCCCCTAAGAACCGGACTTGCGACTTTCACCGCATCCGGCTCAAGCACAACATGTCCATGTTCGGTTGAAGAACCGAGGATTTTACTCTCAACCCCTTTTCCGATCATGGACGCTAAGCCCTTATCGGGCCGGTTTCGCTACCGTCAATCCAAGAGCGTGCAGTCTGACGTGACAGACCGGATGCAACAACACCCGGTTGGACAGAGCATCCGACCCGCCCACCACCTTGTAAACAATGTGATGGTCGTGCCAGCCGCCCTGTGCGTCCAAAGGCTCTGTGCAGAGTGCACAACGCCCGTTCTGTGAGATGAACAGCATTGACGTTTCGTACTGGTACGACATGCTTTTGAGCATGCGTTTCGTCCTCAACGTTTCGCCATATAGCTCCCATTTCGGGTCAAAGGGGTTGTAGTCCCCCTTGATCTTTTCGTGTCTCACGATCTCTGTATCAGCGAGCTTCAACAGTTTTACCGCGATTGAACCTTCTGCTGTTTTGACGGTTGCAGCGAACTCATCCCTCTCTGCGGCGCGCTGCCAGTAACGGCTTTTGCACCACGGTCGGGACTTATTCGGATGACGCCTTCTCGCCCAGCGGACAAGCCGCCAGTGGATCAAGCTATCCATCCGACTGAAGGTTTCTTTCGCCACCACCGGCTGGTGGTACTGCGCCCAGCCACGAAGGACTGGGTTCAGTTTGGCAATGAGATCCTCCTGCTTCACCGATACATGCGTTTTCACGATATCCCGGACTTTGCTGTAGAACGCTTTCACGTTCTTCTTGCTCGGTTTTATGAGCAATTTCCCTTTGTACTTGCGGAAGTTCCATCCCAGGAAATCGAACCCGTCGTCGATGTGTGTGACTTTCGTCTTCTCCGGCGATAGCTCCAATCCTCGTTGTGCGAGGAAGGTTTCTATCCACGGCCTAACCTCGGTTTCCAGCAGATCTTTCGAGCTGCCGGTGATCACGAAATCGTCGGCGTACCGAACCACATAGACTTTTAGCTTCGCAGCCTTCGTCTTGCCGAATCGTGCACAGAGGTGCTCGATCAGGCCCGCTTCCAGCCCGTTTAGACACATGTTCGCCAGGGTAGGCGAGATGATTCCGCCTTGCGGCGTTCCTTCTTCAGTTGGCGAAAGGCGGCCCTGGTGGACCACCCCGGCTTTCAGCCACTTGCGCAAGATCGTCTTGTCCATAGGAACGTGACGAACCAGCCAATCGTGGTTGATGTGATCGAAACAGCCCCGAATATCCGCCTCCAGCACCCATGGGGCCGAGGCCTTTCTGGATGTACAGACGAATATCTGGCCCATGGCATCCGCCGTAGAGCGATTTTTCCTGAACCCATATGAGTTCGGGTCACTCGTGGTTTCCGCCACAGGCTCCAGCCCGAGCAGGTGGAGTGCCTGCATGGCCCGGTCAAACATAGTCGGGATGCCCAGTGGGCGCTCCTTTCCGTTCGATTTTGGGATGTAAACCCGCCGTAACGGCAGGGGTCGATATCCCCGTTGCTGCTTCAATTTCCCAATCGCCGCCCGTTTCAGGGCAGGTGAATCCCAAAGCTGGCGATCAACACCTGATGTTCGCTTGCCTTGGTTTTCAGTAACCCGTCTCACCGCCAGAGCCCTGGCGGAAAACGAGTGATTCAAGGACCGTTGAAGGGCTTTCACCCTGCGCCAATCCTGTTTCTGCGTAGCCTTCGCTATACGTTGCTGCGTCGTTCTCACGAACCGTTCGACCCGGTGCCAGTCAATGGCGTGCCAGTCTTGCGGTTCGCGTGAGGACGCAGATTCACTGTCTCCAGTGAGTTCTCTCATGCTTTCCCCTTCGAGTTGAACCCTCGGGGGACGCACTTTCCCCCGAAGGGGAAAAACGTCCCTTCGGGGTTTCGATTAAACAAATGCAGTCGTCTCGCGACGGTTGCACCACATATGGAAGTCAGCCCGCTTTCGCGTCGGGGGATGTTTCACCCCGTATACCGCGCGTTACACGCGGCCGTTCGCTTTCTCCAAGATCCCATACCCCCTCACCCAACAGGTCGCCTTGCGGCTTCCCTGCCCACACACCGGGGTGTGCAGGCGGATAGTGGGGCTTACCACGTTCCCTGATCTACCGAGATCGGTGGAGTGAACCACCTCTCTCTATCCGGTTAGGACTCATCTCTCCTGGGGCTGCACTGTTGACGACGCACTCTCAATTTCCACGAGAAGTGCCGGCAGCGTACCTTTTGGTTTTGGCCTAACAGCAGCTTTGGCCAATCAATCCTTACCCAGGTTCAAACGATGATTCACTTTACGTTGCCCATGCGGAAATAGCCTTGCCCCTCTACCGCCGTTCTGCTGGCAGTGTCTGGCCTGAATCCTCGCGGATCCAGACCACCGCTTGCGCGGGGGATACGTTGTCAGGTGAGCTTCGCACCGGTCCATTGCTGGTCCGGCACGTCACCGTAGGCTACTCGTAGTCGTATACGAGGACGCAGCACCCCATAAGGGATGTGCGACAAGGCAGATCAGAGCGGAGCACTCTGAGTTGGTCCAGATGCGCTGCTCACATTTGTTGATCGCCTGAAGAGGCGACCATTTATCCACGGCGAAACCGCTTGTGGCGGTTCGTCGGCAATGTGCGCGAGCGCCACAAACGGTATTGCTACCGTTCAATTTCAGTCACCCCAGAGGGGCGACGTTTCAGATGACCGGTTGCCCGAGCATCGTCATTAAAAGCCCTTCACAAGGAAGAACTTTGTGAGATGGCCGTGTTACCGACCAGCTCTCTGGAGCCTGTCCGAGGACAGGCGATTTAATTGCTTTTTGTTTTTAGAGGCAAGCTACCTCACTCAGAGCAACGCGTTACGTGTCGCACGGAAATTGGGATTATAGATGGCACCCCGGCGACACCCCCGAGGGCAGGGTCACCCCCGTCTGCTAAATTCGCGCCATGAATGAGCTTGCTGGCAAACACATTGTTCTGGGTCTGAGTGGGGGCGTGGCTTGCTACAAGGCAGCCGATCTGTGCCGCCAGCTCATCAAGGAGGGCGCCACCGTGCAGGTGGTGATGACCGAGGCGGCTGAACAATTCATCACGCCGGTCACCATGCAGGCGCTGTCTGGCCGCACGGTGTACGGCTCGCAGTGGGATGCGCGCGAGCCCAACAACATGCCCCACATCAACCTGAGCCGTGAGGCCGACGCGATCCTGATAGCGCCATGTAGCGCCGATTTCATCGCGCGGCTGGTGCAGGGCAGGGCGGATGAGCTGCTCAGCCTGCTGTGTCTGGCGCGCCCCGCGCAGCGCGTACCTTTGCTGCTGGCCCCTGCCATGAACCGCGAGATGTGGGCGCATCCCGCCACGCAGCGCAATCTGGCCCAGGTGGCGCAGGACGGTGCCGTGGTGCTGGGCGTGGGCAATGGTGACCAGGCCTGTGGCGAGACGGGTGACGGCCGCATGCTGGAGCCGCTGGAGCTGCTGGACGAGCTGATCGCTTTTTTCACGCCCAAGACCCTTGTGGGCCGGTCGGTGCTTGTCACGGCAGGGCCCACTTTTGAAGCCATCGACCCGGTGCGTGGCATCACCAACCTGTCGAGCGGAAAGATGGGCTTTGCCGTGGCCCGGGCAGCGCGTGAGGCGGGTGCCGATGTCACCCTGGTCGCAGGGCCGGTGCATGTGCCCACGCCACGCGGCGTGCGGCGTGTCAATGTGCAGTCCGCCCAGGAGATGCTGGCGGCCGTGGAGCGGCATGTCCAGGCCGCCTCGGTGTTTGTTGCCACAGCCGCAGTGGCCGACTGGCGCCCTGCCCACCAGTCCGACCATAAGATCAAGAAAGACGGCTCGGGCCAGTCCCCGTCGCTGGAGTTTGTCGAGAACCCCGACATTCTGGCCACCGTAGCCCGGTCGCCGCATGCGCTGGAAGGGGATCTTTTCTGCGTGGGTTTTGCCGCCGAAAGCCATGACCTGCTGGCGCATGCCACCGCCAAAAGGACGCGCAAGGGCGTCCCCTTGCTGGTGGGCAATATTGGCCCCGCTACCTTTGGGCAGGACGACAACGCCCTGCTGCTGGTGGACGCGCAGGGCCACCGCGAGTTACCCCGCGCGTCCAAGCGTGTGTTGGCGCAGCAGCTTATCGCTGAGATCGCCGCGCGTTTGTCACCTTTGCGTTCTTGACGACCACCACCGTGGGGAGGTGTGATGACAACTGGTGCCACCAAGCCTGATTGGGACACGCCACCCGATGGCGACTTTGCTGCTTATGTGGAGCGGCTGACAGCCCAGGCGCCTTTGCAAAAGGCCCGAGCGGCACAGGCAAGTGCTGCCGCTACCAACGGTGCCGTTCAGTTATCCAAGGCCAGTGCGCCAGCGACCTCCCTGCCTCAGGTCCTGCCGCCCGATGTGCTGCAGCTGATGCAGCCGCTGGCGGGCGTACTGCGCACGGTGCGATCGGTGTTGCTGGTAGTGATGGTGTTGCATGGCATTGCGCTGTTCCTGCTTGGTCAGGGCTCGCTGCCAGGCTTGGTGGTAATGGGCGCGGTGTGGTGG
>NZ_QAIM01000674.1:2091-5770 GCF_003061035.1 Acidovorax sp. HMWF018 | reverse complement strand
GCGCGGCGAAAAGGCCATCCCCGAAGGCCTGGTGGAGCCCCATGACTACGGCCTGCCCGGCTACCGGCGCCGCACCAAGCCCATGGTGGTGGCGGTCAAGGGCATCTGCTTCACCGTGGGCATCGAGCTCATGCTGGGTGCCGACATCGTGGTGGCGGCCGACAACTGCCGCTTCTCGCAGATGGAGGTGCAGCGCGGCATCATGGCCACGGGCGGCGCCACGCTGCGCATGGCCGAGCGCGCGGGCACGGGCAATGCGCTGCTGCACCTGCTGACGGCCGACGAGTTCGGCAGCGCTGAAGCGTACCGCCTGAACTTTGTGCAAAAAGTGGTGCCGGCTGGCCAGGAGCTGGACGAGGCCTTGGCGATTGCCCAGCGCATTGCCGCCCAGGCGCCGCGCGCGGTGGTGGCCACGCGCCTGAATGTGCTCAAGGCCATCGAGCAAGGCCAGACGGCCGCGGTGGCGGACTTCATCCCGGTGCAGAAGGAACTGGCCAACAGCGAGGATGCGGCCGAAGGCGTGCGCGCGTTTGTCGAGCGCCGGCCCGCGCAGTTCAGCGGGCGCTGAGGGCCTGGTGGTTCGTCGTCGCCCGAACCACTACATGCCAAACTTAAAGCCTAATCGGCCGCTAGCGCATATGAATCATGCGCCAGCAGCTCTGCTATTGATAGCAATTTCCCGAGAGTGAAGGGGCACAGCGCCCCCGCCTGCGCAAGCGGGACGCGCGAATAGCACCGATGGCGCGGCGCCGCTCCCCCACCGACACAATCCCATCCATTAACAAAGTTTTTCACAATTCAATTGCGCGCAATTGAATTCACGCTCACAATTCACCCCATGCCCAGCCACAGCACACCCCACACTCCCAGTCCCGCCATCCTGCGGCTGGACAACCAGGTCTGCTTTGCGCTGTATTCCGCCTCGCTGGCAATGACCAAGCTGTACAAGCCGCTGCTCGACCAGATCGGGCTGACCTACCCGCAGTATCTCGTGATGCTGGTGTTGTGGGAACAGGACGGCGTGACCGTGTCCGAGCTGGGCGAGCGCCTGTTCCTCGACTCCGGCACGCTCACGCCGTTGCTCAAGCGCCTGGAGGCACAGGGCCACATTGCCCGGTTGCGCGATGTGCAGGACGAGCGCCGTGTGCGCATCACCCTCACGTCGCAAGGCCGCGCGATGCGCAACCAGGCCGAAGCCATTCCACCGTGCGTGCTGCAAAGCAGCCAGTGCTCGATTGCCGAGCTGACCACCTTGACCACCGAACTCAAGCAGCTGCGAGACCGGCTTAGCGAGCAACGCTGACGGCCTTAAGACAACGCAAGAACCGATTCCCTCCACCGCCCGCCAGTGGGCAACAACCGTAAGGAAGACACCATGACCAAGCTCGAAAAAGTCCTGTACACCGCCAAGTCGCACGTGACCGGTGGCCGCGATGGCGCCGCCAAGACCGATGACGGCCGCCTGGAAGTCAAGCTGTCCTCGCCCGGCACGGCCGGCACCGGCACCAACCCCGAGCAGCTGTTTGCCTCCGGCTACGCAGCGTGCTTCATCGGCGCCATGAAGGCCGTCGGCGGCAAGATCGGCATCCCCGTGCCCCAGGACGTGTCCATCGACGCTGAAGTGGACCTGGGCCCCATCCCGAACGCCTACGGCATCGCCGCCCGCCTGGCCATCAGCCTGCCCGGCCTGGACAAGGAAACCGCCCAGAAGCTGGTAGACGCAGCCCACCAGGTCTGCCCCTACTCCAACGCCACGCGCGGCAACATCGACGTGACCATCACGATCGTCTAAGACCATGGGCCGCCTGCTGATCCCCCGCATCGCGGTGGCCCTGGTGGCCATCGAGCATGTGTACATCCTCGTGCTCGAAATGTTCTTCTGGAACAAGCCCCTGGGCATGAAAACCTTCAACCTGACCCAGGAGCTGGCCGACGCCACCACCACGCTGGCGGCCAACCAGGGGCTGTACAACGGTTTTCTGGCGGCGGGCCTGTTCTGGGGGCTGTTCACCGGCAACCGGGTGTTCAAGATCTTCTTCCTGGCCTGCGTGATCGTGGCTGGGGTATTTGGCGCCGCCACCGCAGCGCCCAAGATCTTCTTCAGCCAGGCGCTGCCCGCGATCATTGCGCTGGGCCTGGTGCTGGCGCTGGACAAAAAACCCGCCGTACAGCGCAGCCTCTGAGCTATCAAATCAATAGCTGCTACCGCCCTATAGACGGGCGGTAGCAGCTATTTTTGCTTTGAATCCGGGAAAGCACGGCGGCCTGCAAGCTGCCATTCAGCCATGCGCGCGATGATGGGGTTGGAGACAACACCATGAAAATCGCCCTGCTGTCCGACATCCACGCCAACCGCCAGGCCCTCACCGCCTGCCTGCAACACGCCAGCGCCCAGGGCGCCGAGCAGTTTGCGCTGCTGGGCGACCTGGTGGGCTACGGTGGCGAGCCCGTGGCCGTGGTGGAGCAGGTGCGCGACCTGGCCCAGCAGGGCGCCCTGTGTGTGCTGGGCAACCACGACGCCATGGCCCTGGCCCCGCCTGCCAACCCACGCAACCGCAGCGAGCTGGGAGCGCAATGGACGCACGACCAGCTCGGCAACAGCCACATCGCCTTTTTGCAGTCGCTGCCGCTCACGGCGCGGCTGGGCAGCAGCGCCTTGCTGGTGCACGCCAGTGCCGACATGCCCGCGCAGTGGCGGTATGTGGAAGACTCCAACGCGGCAGAGCGCAGCATGACCGCCGCGCAAGGCATCGACCCCGCCATCCGCTATGTGTTCTGCGGCCATGTGCACGAGCAGGTGCTGTACTTCCTCACGCCCACGGCCAAGCTGATGCGCTTTGCGCCCGAGCCCGGCGTGCCCGTGCCCGTGCCAACGCACCGCCAGTGGCTGGGCATCGTGGGCTCGGTGGGCCAGCCGCGCGACGGCGATGCGCGCGCCATGTACGCGCTGTTCGACGACACCGCCAAGCAGATCACGTTCTACCGCGTGCCCTACGACCACCTGGCCGCCGCCGCCGCCATCCGCGCAGCGGGCCTGCCCGGCTTCTACGCCGATCGGCTCGAAAAAGGCCAGTGACATGAAACTGCTGGAACCCGGCACCGAGATCGACGGCTTCCGCGTAGTGGACTGCATCCACGCGGGCGGCATGGCCCACATCTACGCCGTGGAATACGCGCAGGCAGACCGTAGCCCCGGCTTTGCCATGGCGATGAAGATCCCGCGCATGACGGCGGGCGACGGGGCCGAGAACATCGTGAGCTTCGAGGTCGAGCTGCAGATCCTGCCCGTGCTCAGCGGCCCGCATGTGCCGCGTTTTGTGGCGGCGGGCGACCTGATGCGGCTGCCCTACCTGGTCATGGAATACATCCCCGGCCAGACGCTGCAGCACTGGCTGGATGCGCCCGAGCGCTGCGACATCGCCACCATAGCCCGCCTGGGCGCGGCCACGGCGCGCGCAGCGCACAGCCTGCACCAACAGAACGTGTGCCACCTGGACCTCAAACCTGCCAACGTGCTCGTCAAGGAAGACGGCACGGCCGTGCTGCTGGACTTTGGCCTCTCGTGCCACGCCCACTACCCGGACCTGCTGGCCGAGGAAATGCGCCAGGCCGTGGGCTCGCCCGCCTGGATCGCACCGGAGCAGGTGGTGGGCGTGCGCGGCGACCCACGCAGCGACAT
>NZ_QAIM01000674.1:0-2081 GCF_003061035.1 Acidovorax sp. HMWF018 | reverse complement strand
CGGCGTGATGCTGTACGAGCTGGCCACCGGCGAGCTGCCCTTTGGCGCCCCCACCACCAGCGGCGGCATGCGCCAGCGCCTGTGGATGACGCCCGCGCCGCCGCGCAAGCACCGGGCCGACATCCCGCCCTGGCTGCAGGAAGTCATCCTGCGCTGCCTGGAGCCCGAGGCCGCAAGCCGTTACCCCTCGGCCGCGCACCTGGCGTTTGACCTGTCCAACCCCGAGCAGGTACTCATCACCGAACGCGGCGAGCGCACCGAGCGCACGCCGCTGCGCACCCACCTGCGACGCTGGCTGCGCGCAGCGGGCATGCACTACACCCCCAGCCCCCTGCCCTCGCAGCAGATCGAAGACACGCCCATCCTCATGGTCGCCGTGCCCCATGCCGATGTGAGCGATGCCACGCTGTACTCGCTGCGCCAGGCCGTGGCCCGCTCGCTGGGCATCCGCCCCGGCGCACGGCTGGCCTGCGTGACGGTGGTGTCGCCCGGCGCCAGCAGCACCAGCGACAGCGAGCGCAGCGAAACCACGCTGCACCGCCAGCACATGGCGCGCCTGCGCCAGTGGGCCCAGGGGCTGGACCTGACCGGGCATGCCGTGAGCTACCACGTGCTCGAAGCGAGCGACGTGGCCCAGGCGCTGGTGCGCTATGCGGCCAGCAACCACGTAAGCATGATGATCCTGGGCGCCGCCACTCACGGGCTGCAAACCCAGCGCTTTTTTGCCACGGTGCCCATGCGCGTGGCGCGCGATGCGCCCTGCACCGTCATCCTGGTCAAGCAGGCGCTGCCGTTCGAGCAACTGGCCCAGCCAACAACCGATTGAACACTTCGGCACACGGAGCCTGTGTCGCCCAGGCGGCGCGCGCCGCTTGAGCGCACGCCCGCTTTGGTTTAGCGTCGCGGCATGAGCACCACCATCCTTCTCGTGCGCCAGGACCAGCTGGCCACCACCCGCCTGTTGACCACCGACGACACCCCGCTGGCCGAGGGCCAGGTCCGCGTGCGGGTCGAGTCGTTTGCCCTCACGGCCAACAACATCACCTATGCCGCGCTGGGCGACATGCTGAACTACTGGCAGTTCTTCCCCACCGGCGAGGCCGGCTGGGGCATCGTGCCTGTGTGGGGCTTCGGCACCGTGGTGCAGTCGCTGCACCCGGCCGTGGCGGTGGGCGAGCGGCTGTATGGCTACTGGCCCATGGCCAGCCAGGCCGTGCTGTCGCCCCAGCGTGTCAACCCCACGGGCTTCAGCGACGGCGCCCCGCACCGCGCGGGCCTGCATGCGGTCTACAACCACTACCTGCGCACCAGCACCGACGGGCTGTACCGCGCCGACAACGAGGACATGCAGGCGCTCCTGCGGCCACTGTTCATCACCTCGTGGCTCATCGACGATTTTCTGGCGGACCAGCAGTTCTTTGGCGCCCGGCGCATGCTGCTGTCCAGCGCGTCGAGCAAAACGGCCTACGGCACCGCCTTCCAGCTTGCACAGCGCGACGGCATCGAGGTCATTGGCCTCACCTCGCCCGGCAATGTGGCGTTTTGCGAAAGCCTGGGCTGCTACAGCCGCGTGGTCACCTACGACGCACTGGACCAGATCGACGGCGCCACACCCAGCGTCTACATCGACTTTGCGGGCAGCGTGGGCCTGCGCCAGCGCATCCACGCCCACTTCACGGGCCTGGCCTACAGCTGCTCGGTGGGCGCCAGCCACGTGCAGGACCTGGGCGGCGCAGGCCAGCTGCCCGGCCCGCGCCCGGTGATGTTCTTTGCGCCCGCCCAGGTCAAGAAGCGCCACACCGACTGGGGCGCCCAGGGTCTGAACGACCGCCTGGTGGCGGCCTGGAACCAGTTCAGCGCCGCCGTGTCGGCAGGGCCGCAGCCCTGGCTGGTGGTGCAGCGCCATGCGGGCCCCCAGGCCACGCAAGCCCTGTTTGCCACCGTGTTGGCGGGCAGCGGCGACCCGCGCGCGGGGCATATCGCGACGATGCTGCCCGCTTAAAGCCCGCAACCCGGCGGCCAAGGGCATGGCGGCGACAATGGGGCATGACCCCATTGCCCCCCGATACCGCTACCAACCC
>NZ_QAIM01000158.1:0-3144 GCF_003061035.1 Acidovorax sp. HMWF018 | reverse complement strand
CACGCCTTCCATCACCGGGTCACACCATGGAAAAACGCGCCTTTCTCCACGCCTGCTCTGCAGCTGCCCTTGCCACTCTCGCGCCGGCGTCCGGTACGGCCCAGACCCCGGCTGGCAGCAGCACACCGGGCCCTCTTCACACGCTGACCGGTACCAACAGCGAAGGCAAACCGGTCATGCTGACGGACTATGCGGGCAAGGTGTGTCTGGTGAGCTTTTTCACCGCTGGCTGCGCTCTGTGCACCAACGAGTTGCGCCTCATGCGCGAGTTTTACACCGCCAATCGCCAGCGCGACTTTGTGCTGCTGGGCGTGAACATGGATGAGAAGGCTGCTGACTTCATGCAGTACATCGAGCTGCTCAAGGTATCAGTGCCCGCCGAGCAGCGTTTTCCCATTGCCTGGCGAAACGCTGAGGGGCACAAGGACAGTTTTGGCGCCATTTCGCGACGTCCCACGCACTTCGTGCTCAACCGCAAGCACCAGCAAGTGCTGCGGCGCGAGGGCAATTTCCTGCCCACCGACTGGGATGACCTCTGGGTATCTCTGGCTTGAAAACCCCGGAGCAGCTTCGCCCGATCAGGGGTCACGCTCTCTGGGTCTTGCCGGCAGTACAAGCCTGACCATTTAGTGCATCGGGTATTTGGGTGCGCCGGGTATGCTGTCCCATCGCGTCTCGAATGCCCTGCTTTCCATGACTTCTGACGAACTGCTTCCTTCGACCCTGACCACCTTCACCGCGAGCGATGGCGAGAACCTGGCTGTGCAGGACTGGCCCCTGCCGCAGGGCGAGCCCTGCCGGGGGACGGTGCTGCTGGTGCACGGCCTGGGCGAGCATGTGGGCCGCTACGACGCGCTGGCCCGCCGCCTCAACGACTGGGGGTTTGCGGTGCGGGGCTACGACCAGTACGGCCACGGCGAATCGGCCGGGCCGCGCGGCGGGCTCACGTCGGACATGCGCCTGCTGGACGATCTGGCAGACCTGGTGGACGCCACCCGCGCCCGCATGCCGGCAGGGCAACCCCTGATGCTGCTGGGCCACAGCATGGGCGGGCTGGTGGCCTCGCGGTTTGTGTCCCTGCACCTGCGGCCGGTGGATGCGCTGGTGCTGTCCTCCCCCGCGCTCGATGCCGGCCTGGGCGCCGTGCAAAAGCTGCTGCTGGCCACGCTGCCGCGCATCGCGCCCAACCTGCGCGTGGGCAACGGGCTGGACGCGCAGTACCTTTCGCACGACAGCGCCGTGGTGGCGGCCTACCTGGCCGATCCGCTGTGCCACGACCGCATCAGTGCCCGCCTGGCCCGCTTCATCGCCGAGGGTGGCCCCGCCACCGTGGCCCGCGCTGCGCACTGGAGTGTGCCCACGCTGCTGATGTGGGCGGGCAGCGACAAGCTGGTCAACCCCGCCGGCAGCCGTGCGTTTGCGGCGGCCGCACCCCAGGCCGTGGTGCATTCGCACTGCTTTGAGCCCTTGTTCCACGAGCTGTTCAACGAAAGCCCTGAGCTGGCGGAGCCGGTGTTCGACCTGTTGCGGCAGTGGCTGGTGCGGCGCTGTCCCGTGGTGGCCTAGGCGCACGGGCCGTTTTTTGGATAAAAAGGCCTTCAAGCGCTAGTGCATCATGCGTCAGTAGCTATCATTTTTGAACTGATGGAGATAGCGTCGGTAGTACGGACCGGCGCAACCGCCTGTGGTGGACGACCGTGCCGTAGACGCCCAGCGCGTACACCACCAGCAGCACCGCGGCCATCAGCAGGCCGCCGCTGGTACAGGTGTCCAGGCTGTCCAGAAAATCACTCCAGCCGGGTTCCTCACGCATCTCCAGGTCATTCCACACCCACAGCACCTTGGCGGCGGTGAAGTAAACGAACATGAGCACGGCGGCGATGCGGCTGCGGCGGTAGACGCCCCACGCGAGCACCCCGCAGATACATACGTCCAGCCACATCCACGGGGTGAACGTCACCCCGTTGGAACCCAGTGCGGCACCGGTCGTGTTGGCTGCGGTGAGTGCAAACGTCACCAAGGCAGCCCCCCAGGCCCAGCGAATGCAGTGTTGTGCGGCGCGGCTGGGGGTTGTGGGTTGGGGGCCGGGTGTCACAGCCAGCCGTTGTCGCCCAGCATGACCTTCTTGTAGTAGTCGCGGTTGGCCATCATGGCAAACAGGGCGACCCATGCGCCGGTGTAGTGCACCCGGCTCAGCAGGTGCCCAAAGCCCGCCACCGTCACCAGCGTTTCCAGCACCAGGATGCCCGCAATGCCCAGCCCCCAGTACGCCAGCCCCTTTTTCCACATGCCCTTGGCGATGTAATAAAACGGGCCGAACAGGCCCGCCAGCAGGTTGAAGGTGCACGCCGTGCGCTCAAAGAAGCTCAGGTCCTTGAGCTTGGTGAGCTTGAGTCCCCCCGCCCGTTCTATCAGTGCAAAGCGTTTTTGCCAGACTTTGGGCAAGTCGGTGGGCACCGCCGTGGGGGTGCCACTGGCTGCGGCCGATGCCGCTTGGGGCGTTGCAAATGGAGTGCCTTCGTTCATGCTGAAAATTCCCTCGGTCGTGTGTTGTTGTGTGTGCCGCAGTGCTTGCCGATGGGCCCGCCTTGCACGGCGCCCGCGATGCTAGGGGCACACCCGTGGGAATTTTTGTGAGCAGTCCTCTGAGTTGTTTGCAGCGGTAACGCGCTGGCCCCGCCGAGGGCGCAGGGTGGTGATGAAAATAGCTGCCAGTGCTTTCAAATCAAGTGCTGGCAGCTATCACTTTTGAAGCAATCCGCCCAGCATCCCCAGTAGGTCGTTAGCATTGCCAAACCCGCCATGGGGAGCCTGGCCCTGGGGGCTCAGGTGGTCGACCAGGCCCGGCAACACCTGGGCCAGCTGCCCGGCGGCTGCACCGGGGGCCACACCCAGCTGCGCGGCCATCTGCAACAGGGGGCCGCTGCCCAACACCTGCGACAGCTGCTCACCCGAGATCGCCTGGTTGGGCCCGGCGCTCAGCCACGACGCAATCACGTTGCCCAGCCCGGCTTGCTGGAACTTGGCTATCAGCCCCGGAAGGCCGCCCACCGGGCCATCGTTGCTGATCAGGGACATCACGGCCTGCACCAGTTGCGGGTTTTGTGCGGCCAGGCTGATCAGCCCTCCCAGGCCACCACCGGC
>NZ_QAIM01000157.1:0-9570 GCF_003061035.1 Acidovorax sp. HMWF018 | reverse complement strand
CCACTGCCCGCCCCACCCATGTCTTCGCCGTTCTCCGCCGTCAAACCCAGCGCCAAGCTCTCCGACCAGGTGGCCAGCGCGCTGGAGGCCGAGATCCGCGCGGGCCGCATCCAGGCGTCCGACAAGCTGCCCACCGAGGCGGTGCTGGCGCAGCAGTTCCAGGTGAGCCGCACGGTGGTGCGCGAGGCCATCTCGCGCCTCAAGTCGCTGGGGCTGGTGGACTCGCGCCAGGGCAGCGGCGTGTATGTGCTGGCGCCGGGCATCGAGCCGCTGCAGTTCGATGTACCCCTGGCGGCATCGCGCGAGGCGGTGATGCAGATTGTGGAGGTAAGGCGTGCGCTGGAGGCCGAGGTGGCCGAGCTGGCGGCCCTGCGGCGCACCGATGCAGACATGGCCGCCATACGCGCCGCCATGCAGCACATCGCCGACGCCGTGCGTGCAGGCCGCGACGGGGTGGAAGAAGATGTGCTGTTCCACCGCGCCATCGCCCGGGCGGCAGGCAACCCGTTCATGATCAGCACGCTGGACTATCTGGCGCAGTTCCTCAAGGGCGCCACCCGCGTGACCCGTGCCAACGAAGCGCGTCGCACCGACTTTGCCGATGCGGTGACCCACGAGCACACCCACATCGTGCGGGCCATCGAGGCGGGCGACCCGGTGGCAGCGCGGGCGGCTGCCGCGCAACACATGAAGAACGCACTGGCCCGCATCGAGCAGGCCGACCTCACGTTCTGGGCCCAGGACGGCGCTCGGCTGGCCCAGCCGCTGGTGGCAGCATCCACACCGCTGGTGTTCTGAGCCACGTCCCAAGCCTGCGCGCCGGGCTTGCGTCCCAACACATCAGTGATCTGCTACATATTTGGTAGCTGCTCAGGCATATTGCACTAGCGCTTGAGCACCAAAACGCCTCAAAACCGCTTCACCGACCATGCCCACGCACTGGCAGATGCGGGTTAACCCGTAGCAGTACTGTGCGGGATAATTTGTATGATAACCATATAAACACACCAACCAAGGTGCAGCTGGAAGCCCTTGCAAGTCGCTTTGAGCGGCTCCAGCCTGGGTCTGCCCCTTCCATCCCGGAGATATCTCGTTCATGTCCACCCTTGCACTTCTCGGCATCGGCGCCGGCAGCATTGCCCTGCTCCTGTTGCTCATCATCCGCTGGCAGGTCCACGCCTTCGTGGCGATGATGCTGGTGAGCTTTCTGGTGGCGTTTGCCACGCAGATGCCCATTGGCGACATCATCAGCACGCTGATTGCGGGCATGGGCGGCACGCTGGGTTCGGTCGCCATCCTGGTGGCGCTGGGCTCCATGCTGGGGCGCATGATCGAGGTCTCGGGCGGTGCGGCCAGCCTGGCCAACCGCTTCACACAGCTGCTGGGCCCCACGCGGGTGCCCATGGCCCTCACGGCCGCAGCGCTGGTTCTGGCCATCCCGGTGTTTTTTGACGTGGGCTTCATCATCCTGGTGCCCATCGTCTACGGTTTTTGCAAGGCAGCGGGCGTCAACCCCATCAAGTTCGGCCTGCCCGTGGCGGGCATCATGCTGGCCGCGCACGTCGTGGTGCCACCGCACCCCGGCATCGTGGGCGGCGCGGCCATCGTCAAGGGCGACATTGGCTGGATCACCATCATTGGCCTGGCCATCTGCATCCCACTGGCGGCGCTGTCGCAGGTGGTTTCGGGCTGGCTCAACCGCAAGGGCTACCCCATGCTGCCCACCACGGCCGAGCAGTTTGCGGCCTTTGGCAACAGCGAAGACAGTGCAGCGTCCAAGTCACGCAGCGCACCTGGCGTCGGCACCATCATGGCGTTGATCGTCATTCCCCTAGCCCTCATCATGGCGGGCACCACCGGTGCCACGCTGCTGCCCAAGGGCGACAACCTGCGTAACGTGCTCGGGTTCATCGGCTCGCCCATCTTTGCGCTGATGGTGGCCGTGGGGCTGGCCATGTTCCTGCTGGGCCGCAACCAGGGGTGGAACCGTGAGCGCACCAACACCATCATGGAATCCGCCCTGCCCCCTGCCGCCACCGTAATTTTGGTGACCGGCGCTGGCGGCGTGTTTGCCAAAGTGCTCACCGCCAGCGGCATTGGCACAGCGCTGTCGCAAAGCCTCACCGCTACTCATCTGCCGCTCATCCTGCTGGCGTTCATCATCTCGCTGGCGCTGCGTGCTGCCCAGGGTTCGGCCACCGTGGCCATCATCACCACGTGCGGCCTGCTGGCCGACGCCATTGCAGGTGGCGGGTATTCCCCCTTGCAAGTGGCGCTGCTCACGGTTGCCATCGGCTTTGGCAGCCTTGGGCTGTCGCACGTCAACGATTCAGGCTTCTGGATCGTGACCCGCTACCTGGGCCTGAGCGTGGGCGATGGCCTGCGCACCTGGACCGTGCTGACCACGGTGCTGGGCCTGGCGGGTTTTGCACTCACGGCTTTGCTTTGGGTGCTGGTGGCCTGAACGCCCCCTTTTTGAATTTCTTTGAAGGACTGACAACATGACACAACCCACCGTCGGCATCATCGGCCTGGGCGCCATGGGCGCCGGCATTGCCAAGACCCTGCGCAACAACGGTTTCACCATCCACGTCTGCGACGTGCGCCCCGGCGTGGCCGGTGCCTTTGTGGCGGACGGCGGCACCGCCCACGCCACCACCGCGTCGCTGGCGGCGGCGAGTGATGTGGTGGTGTCAGTGGTGGTCAACGCCGCGCAGACCGAGAGCGTGCTGTTTGGCGACGACGGCAAGAGCGGTGCAGCCAGCACCATGCGCCCCGGCAGCACCTTTGTGATGTGCTCCACCGTGGACCCCAACTGGTCCGTGGCGCTGGAAGCCCGTCTCAACGCGCTGGGCCTGCACTATGTGGACGCACCCATCTCCGGCGGCGCCGCCAAGGCCGCATCGGGCCAGATGACCATGATGACCTCCGCCAAGCCCGAGGCCTATGCCGCAGCCAACGCCGTGCTCGACGGCATGGCCGGCAAGGTGTACCGCCTGGGTGACAAGGCGGGCGCGGGCAGCAAGGTCAAGATCATCAACCAGCTGCTGGCCGGTGTGCACATTGCTGTGGCCGCCGAAGCCATGGCCCTGGGCTTGCGCGAAGGCGTGGACGCTGCAGCGCTGTACGAGGTCATCACCCACAGCGCGGGCAACAGCTGGATGTTTGAAAACCGCATGGCCCATGTGCTGGCGGGCGACTACACGCCGCTGTCGGCTGTAGACATCTTCGTGAAGGACCTGGGCCTGGTGCTGGACACCGCACGCGCCAGCAAATTTCCCCTGCCACTGGCCGCCACCGCGCACCAGATGTTCATGCAGGCATCCACCGCAGGCTTTGCCAAGGAAGATGACAGTGCCGTGATCAAGATCTTCCCTGGCATCACGTTGCCAAATAGCGAAGGTCGAGGGAAGGACAAGGCATGACACGCGCACGTGCACTGCTGGGCTGCATTGCCGACGACTTCACCGGCGCGACCGACCTGGCCAACAACCTCGTGCGCGCAGGCATGCGCGTGGTGCAGGCGATGGGCGTGCCCACCGCACCCCTGGACACCGAGGCCGATGCCATTGTGGTCGCGCTCAAGTCGCGCACCATTCCCAAGGAAGAAGCCATCGCCCAGTCGCAGGCCGCGCTGCAGTGGCTGCAGGCGCAAGGTGCCGAGCAGATTTACTTCAAATACTGCTCCACCTTTGACAGCACGGCCGAAGGCAACATCGGCCCCGTGACCGATGCGCTGATGCAGGCGCTGGGCACCGACTTCACCATCGCCACGCCCGCCTTCCCCGACAACAAGCGCACCGTGTTCAAGGGCTACCTGTTTGTGGGCGATGTGCTGCTGAACGAAAGCGGCATGCAGAACCACCCGCTCACGCCCATGGCCGACCCCAACCTGGTGCGCGTGCTGCAGGCACAAACACCCAGCCGCGTGGGCTTGATCGACCACAGCGTGGTCGCACAGGGCGAGGCAGCTATCCGCGCACGCATCGATCAACTGAAGGCCGAGGGCGTGCGCATGGCCGTGGTCGATGCGGTGTCGAACGCCGACCTGCTGCGCCTGGGCCCTGCCCTCAAAGGCATGCCGTTGGTCACCGCAGGCTCGGGCGTGGCGATTGGCCTGCCGGGCAACTTTGGCGTGGCCCCCAGCAACGAGGCCGCCCGCCTGCCCGCCGCACAAGGGCTGCAGGCCATCGTGTCGGGCAGCTGTTCGGTGGCCACCAACCAGCAGGTCATGGATTTCATCAAGGCGGGCAAGCCTGCTCTGGCCATCGACCCACTGCGCATCGCCGCAGGCGTGGACGTGGCCGCCGAAGCTCTGGCCTGGGCCGAAGGCCACATTGGACAAGGCCAAGTGCTGGTGTATTCCACCGCCGAGCCTTCGGCCGTGCGCGCCATTCAAGGCAAGCTGGGCTCCGAGAAAGCCGGTGCCATGGTGGAAGACACCATTGCCGCCATTGCACGCGGCCTGGTGCAGTGCGGTGTGCGCCAGCTCATCGTGGCGGGCGGTGAAACATCCGGAGCCTGCGTGCAGGCCCTGGGCATCACGCAAATGCGCATTGGCGGGCAGATTGACCCCGGCGTGCCGTGGTGCCATGCCGTGGCCCCCGACGCCAAGGACGGGCTGCACATCACGCTGAAGTCGGGCAATTTTGGTAGCACCGACTTTTTCACCAAGGCTTTTGCACAATTGTTGGCATGACCTCTACCCCCGCCTTCATGGATGAACGCCAGGCCCGCGACGAAATCTGCCGCGTGGGCCGCAGCCTGTTTGAGCGGGGCTATGTGCATGCCACCGCAGGCAACATCAGCGTGCGCCTGGCCGACGGTTACCTCATCACCCCCACCGATGCCTGTCTTGGCACGCTGCAGCCCGAGCGGCTGGCGCGCCTGGACGCGCAGGGCCAGCAGGTGGCGGGCGACCGGGCCAGCAAGACCATTGCGCTGCACCGGCAGATTTACGAGGCCTCGGCATCGACAGCCGCACCGGCCCGCTGCGTGATCCACACCCACAGCACGCATCTGGTGGCCTGCTCGCTGCAAGCCGACACCGCTGCAGGTGGCCAACTGGCGCCCGATGCGCAATTGCTGCCCCCTATCACGCCCTACTTTGTGATGAAGGTGGGCCGCGTGCCGCACATCCCGTACCACCGCCCGGGTGATGCTGCCGCGGCAACACTGGTGGCGCAGACCATCACCCGCTATGCCGCAAAGGGCAGCCCTGTGCGCGCTGTGATGCTGGCGCGCCTGGGGCCCAACGTGTGGCACGACACGCCTGCCGCCGCCATGGCCGTTCTGGAAGAGCTGGAAGAAACCGCCCGCCTGTGGGTGCTGTGCCAGCCCCGCCCCACGCCGCTGACCGAGCCCCAGATTGAGGAGCTGCGCCAGAGCTTTGGTGCCCACTGGTAACGGGTAACGGGTAACGGGCTGGCTGCGCACAAGGCGCGGGGATGAAAGAACACACACAAGGAGACAAACCATGACCCTTTCTTTCTGGCGCAAAGCCTTTGCTCCCATGCTGCTGGGCGTGCTGGCCACGGGCGGTGCATCGGCTGCGGACTACCCCGCCCCCAAACATGGGGAATGGGTCGTCAAGGACTTCCGCTTCCACTCCGGCCAGACCTTGCCTGAACTGAAGCTGGCCTACTCCACCGTGGGCGAGCCCACCGGAGAGCCCGTGCTGGTGCTGCATGGCACCAATGGCTCGGCAGAGAGCATGCTCACACCCGGCTTTGCAGGCACGCTGTTTGGCCCCGGCCAGCCGCTGGATGCACGCAAGTACTTCATCATCCTGCCGGACGCCATCGGCGCCGGCCGCTCCAGCAAGCCGTCGGACGGCCTGCGCGCCGCGTTTCCGGCCTACAACTATGACGACATGGTGCAGGCGCAGTACCGCCTGTTGACCGAGCACCTGGGCGTGCGCCATGTGCGCGCCATCATTGGCAACTCCATGGGCGGCATGCACACCTGGGTATGGGCCCAGCGCTACCCCGATTTCATGGACATCGCCGTGCCCATGGCCTCGCTGCCCACCGCCATGTCGGGCCGCAACTGGATGATGCGCCGCCTGCTGGTCGATGCCATCCGCAACGACCCCGAATGGCAGGGTGGCAACTACACCCGCCAGCCCCGCAGCCTGCAGTTCGCGTCGGTGTTCTTTGGCACGGGCACCAACGGCGGCAACCAGGGCCTGCAAAAGCTGGCCCCCACCCGCGCTGCGGCCGATGCGCTGGTGGAGCAGCGCCTCAAAGCCCCTTTCCGTGGCGATGCCAACGACCACATCTACCAGTGGGAGGCCTCGCGCGACTACGACCCCGAGCCCAGGCTGGAACGCATCACCGCGCGCGTGCTGGCCATCAACTCAGCAGACGATGAGCGCAACCCGCCCGAGCTGGGCGTGCTGGACAAAGCCATCGCCCGCATCCCGCACGCACAGGCCTACGTGATCCCTGCCAGCGCCGACACCCTTGGCCACAGCACGGTGGGCCTGGCGCGCTTTTACCAAGACCGGCTGGCGCAGGTGCTCACCAGCGCACCGCGCCGCTGACCCGTACTTTTCAGGAACCCTTTTCATGCCCCGCTTTGCCGCCAATCTGTCCATGCTCTACAACGACGTGGACTTTCTCGACCGTTTTGCCGCCGCTGCCCGGGATGGCTTCCAGGCGGTGGAGTACCTTTTTCCCTACGCCTACTCTGCGCAAGAACTGGCCGCGCGCCTGCAAGCCAACGGCCTGCAGCAAGTGCTGTTCAACGCCCCGCCCGGCAACTGGGACGCGGGCGAACGCGGGCTTGCCTGCCTGCCGGGGCGTGAGGCCGAGTTCCGCGAAGGCATTGCCAAGGCCATCGACTATGCCAAGGCCCTGCAGTGCCCCCGCATCCACGTGATGGCAGGACTGGTGCCCCAGGGGGCAGACGCCGCCACCGTGCGCGCTACCTACATCGCCAACGTGTGCTACGCCGCCGAACAGGCTGCGCCCCATGGCATCCAGATCCTGCTGGAACCCATCAACGGCCGCGACATGCCTGGCTTCTTCCTCAGCCGCCAGGACCAGGCCCATGCGCTGATCGCCGAGATCGGCGCCGCCAACGTGAAGGTGCAGATGGACCTGTACCACTGCCAGATCGTGGAAGGCGACCTGGCCATGAAGGTGCGCCAGTACCTGCCCACAGGCAACGTCGGCCACTTCCAGATTGCCGGTGTGCCTGAGCGCCACGAACCCGATGTGGGCGAGATCAACTACACCTATCTCTTCAAGCTGTTGGACAGCCTGGACTACGACGGCTGGATTGGCTGCGAATACCGCCCCGCGCGCGGTGCCGCCGCCCACGCCACCAGCGACGGGCTGGGCTGGCTCAAGCCCTGGCTGTAAAGACCTGCCTCGCACCACAGTTGCCGTTGCACGCCAGACGCTGGTGCAGCGCGCACCATGGTGTGGCGCGCGGGGGTGTTAGGGCATGGCCCGCACGATGGGATCGCATGGCACAGATCCTGCAAATACGCAGACGCCAAGAGTAGAAGCGTTCAGCGGCCACCGCCCGGAAATTGCTCTTGAAGCATGCAATGGACTGACGCCACCACGGGCGCGCAGGACTGTGCGTCTTCAGGAGGCCGGTGCCCCCACCCCGAAGCCCCAGCGCCCTGTCGGTTGATTGCATGCACCCCGTTCGGAGGGGTGTGAAGCCTGGCTTTTCACTCCCCCGTGGTTATCCGCCAACGACCAGGAGTGCTCCACCATGCAACGCCGTTCCCTCATCCGCGCCACCGGCGCCGCCGCCCTGCTGTCTGCCACACCGTTTGTACGCGCCCAGGGCACTCTGCAAAAGTTCAAGTTCAACCTGGGCTGGAAGGTCGAGGCCTCGGGCGCAGGCTTTTTGCTGGCGCAGCAGCGCGGCTACTACAAGGATGCGGGCCTCGATGTCACCATCGACACCGGCAACGGGTCTGCCTCGGCCATCAGCCTGGTGGCGGGTGGTGCCTATGACGTGGCATCGGCCGACCTCTCGACCATGATCGAGTTCAACACCGCCAATCCGCAGTCCAGGCTGGCAGCGGTCGCCATCCAGTACGACCTGAACCCCAACTCGGTCATGGTGCGCAAGGACGGCGCCATCAAGAAGCCCGCCGACCTGGCGGGCAAGACCATCCTGGGCCAGCCCTTCAACGCTTCGCGCAAACTCTTTCCCGCCTTTGCCAAGGCACAGGGCTTTGATGGCAGCGGCGTGAAATGGGAAAACGTGGCCCCCGACATCGGCGACACACGCTTCGTCAAAGGCGATTTCGACGCAGCGGCGTACTTCTTCTTCACCGGTCTGCTCAACCTGAAGGCGCGGGGCCTGACGCCGGATCAGATCACGGTGTTCCGCTTTTCGGACTATGGCCTCAAGTCGTATGGCAACGGGCTCATTGCCAACGCCAAGAGCATGCAGGACAACCCGGATGCCATGAAGGCCTTCGTCAAAGCCACCACACGCGGCTGGGTCGACGCGATTGCCGACCCGCGCGCCGGCGCTGCCGCCATCAAGGCCCGAGAGCCACTGGCCCATGAAGAGATCGAGTTCGAGCGCCTGCAGCTCATCGTGGACGGCACCATGAAGACCGCCGAGACACGCGCCAACGGCTGGGGCGCTGCCACGCCTGCGCGCCTGCAGGCCACCATCGATGAGACCGTGGCAGCCTTTGGCCTCAAGAGCAGCCTGGCGGTGGCCGACATCTGGACCGATCGCTTTCTGCCCCCGGCCGTAGACCGCAAGCTCAAGGCCTGACCAGGGGAACGCCATGGGCATCCCCCTCCTCGACCTCAGCGGCGCCCTGCAGCCGGGCGCGCCGCGCAGCCCCGCCGTGATGGCCGTGGCCGCCCAACTGCGCCAGGCCTGCACGGGCGCAGGGTTCTTCTACGTGCGCCACCACGGCGTGCCGCTGGACGTCATTGCGCGCCAGTTTGAATTGGCGCAGCAGTTCTTCGACCTGCCGTTGGCATCCAAGGAAGCGATTTCGCTGCACCATTCACCCGCGATGCGGGGCTACGAAAGCCTGGGCGGACAGACCCTGGACGCCAGCGCTCGGCCAGACCTTAAGGAGAGCTTCTACTGCGGGCTGGACTACGCGGCAGACCATCCGTACGTGCAGCGCGGCTACCACTCCTACGGCAGCAACCAGTGGCCGGAGGCGTTGCCCGAGCTGGCCACCCAGAGCCGCACCTACATCGCCGCCATGCGACAGCTGGCCCTGCGGCTGATGCAGCTGCTGGCGCTCTCGCTCGACCTGCCAGAAGAATATTTCTACCACACACACCAGAGCCCCATGCTGACGCTGCGGCTGCTGCGCTACCCACCCCATCCTGAGAGCGCCGATGCGCTCACCTTTGGCGCGGGAGAGCACACCGACTGGGGTGCCATCACCCTGCTGGCCCAGGACCACCATGGCGGGCTAGAGGTGAAACTTCCCACCGGCGAATGGGTGGCTGCCACACCCATCGAGGGAGCGCTGGTGGTGAACCTGGGCGACATGATTCCGCGCTGGACCAATGGGCTGTACCGATCCAACCCCCACCGCGTGCGCAACGTGCACAGCGG
>NZ_QAIM01000673.1:0-3109 GCF_003061035.1 Acidovorax sp. HMWF018 | reverse complement strand
GAACTTGGCGGACAGCACGGTAGCGATCGCTGCCGTCAGCGTCGTCTTGCCATGGTCCACGTGACCGATCGTGCCCACGTTCACGTGGGGCTTGGTGCGTTCAAACTTACCTTTTGCCATTTCAATTCTCCAAAGAGCAATCCCTGTGTAGTGGTTTTACGTCTGCATCTGGTTGCTGATTCACTCCGCACAGGGAACAGAGTGGCACCGGATCGCAGACAAAGCAAAGCCCGGACCACAAGGGCCCGGGCGAAGTGCTTACTTACTTGGCGCGCGCTGCCATGATGGCTTCAGACACGTTGCGAGGTGCTTCGCTGTAGTGCTTGAATTCCATCGTGTAGGTGGCACGGCCTTGCGACATGGAGCGCAGGGTCGTGGAGTAGCCGAACATTTCGGACAGGGGTACTTCGGCCTTAATGGCCTTACCGCCACCGACCATGTCGTCCATGCCCTGCACCATGCCGCGACGGCTGGACAGGTCGCCCATCACGTTACCGGCGTAGTCTTCAGGCGTTTCCACTTCCACGGCCATCATGGGTTCCAGAATGACCGGACCGGCCTTCTTACAACCTTCCTTGAAGCCGAAGATGGCAGCCATCTTGAACGCCAGTTCGTTCGAGTCCACATCGTGGTACGAACCGAAGTGCAGCGTGACCTTGACGTCCACCACGGGGTAACCAGCCAGCACGCCTTGGGTCACAGCTTCGTTGATACCCTTTTCCACGGCCGGAATGAATTCGCGAGGCACCACACCGCCCTTGATCGCGTCCACGAACTCGATGCCCTTGCCGGCTTCGTTGGGTTCGATCTTGAGCACGACGTGGCCGTACTGACCCTTACCACCGGACTGGCGCACGAACTTGCCTTCGGCTTCTTCCACCGTCTTGCGGATGGTTTCGCGGTAAGCCACCTGGGGCTTGCCCACGTTGGCTTCCACGCCGAATTCACGCTTCATGCGGTCCACGATGATTTCGAGGTGCAGCTCGCCCATGCCGCCAATGATGGTCTGGCCGGATTCTTCGTCGGTCTGCACGCGGAACGATGGATCTTCAGCGGCCAGGCGCGACAGGGCGATACCCATCTTTTCCTGGTCGGCCTTGGACTTGGGTTCCACAGCCTGACGGATCACAGGCTCAGGGAACACCATGCGCTCCAGCGTCACCACGGCGGCTGGATCGCACAGGGTTTCACCGGTCGTCACGTCCTTCAGACCCACGCAAGCAGCGATGTCACCGGCGCGGATTTCGTCCACTTCCTGGCGCTCGTTGGCGTGCATCTGCACGATACGGCCGATACGCTCCTTCTTGCCACGCACGGGGTTGTACACGGTGTCGCCCTTGGAGAGCACGCCGGAGTACACACGCACGAACGTCAGCTGGCCCACGAACGGGTCGGTCATCAGCTTGAATGCCAGGGCGGAGAACTTCTCGTTGTCGTCCGCCTTGCGGGTGACTTCCTTGTCGTCTTCGTCGAAGCCAGGCACTGGAGGCACGTCCAGCGGCGAAGGCATGAGTTCGATCACGGCGTCCAGCATGCGCTGCACACCCTTGTTCTTGAACGCAGTGCCGCACAGCATGGGCTGGATTTCACCAGCGATGGTGCGAGTACGCAGGCCTTGGGTGATCTCTTCTTCCGACAGATCGCCCTCTTCCAGGTACTTGTTCATCAGGTCTTCAGAGGCTTCAGCAGCGGCTTCGACCATCTTCTCGCGCCATTCAGTGGCAGTTGCCACCAGATCGGCCGGGATTTCTTCGAAGTTGAACTTCATGCCCTGGGAGGCTTCGTCCCAGATGATGGCCTTCATCTTGCGCAGGTCGACCACGCCCTTGAAGTTTTCTTCGGCACCGATCGGGATCACGATTGGCACGGGGTTGGCCTTCAGGCGCAGCTTCATCTGGTCCACGACCTTGAAGAAGTTGGCACCGGTGCGGTCCATCTTGTTCACAAAGGCCAGACGTGGCACCTTGTACTTGTTGGCCTGGCGCCAGACGGTTTCCGACTGGGGCTGCACGCCACCCACGGCGCAGTACACCATGCAGGCACCGTCCAGCACGCGCATGGAACGCTCCACTTCAATCGTGAAGTCCACGTGGCCGGGGGTGTCGATGATGTTGATGCGGTGCTCTGGGAAGGACATGTCCATGCCCTTCCAGAAGCAGGTCGTCGCAGCCGAGGTGATCGTGATGCCACGCTCTTGCTCTTGCTCCATCCAGTCCATGGTGGCCGCGCCGTCGTGCACTTCACCAATCTTGTGGTTCACGCCGGTGTAGAAAAGAATACGCTCGGTCGTGGTGGTCTTGCCAGCGTCAATGTGGGCCGAGATACCGATATTGCGGTAACGCTCGAGGGGGGTCTTGCGAGCCATGGTGGATCCTTGGATGGGTCGTGTTATTCGGGGGGCGGGCCCAGCATTCTGGCGCTGCAACCCGTCAATTTTGTGACTGCCTGAAATCGACACAAGGCTGCAGGCAAAACGCCAGCAGCCTTGGACCTATATCAGGGCAAATCCGCGTTTTAGAAGCGGAAGTGGCTGAATGCCTTGTTGGCTTCGGCCATACGGTGCACTTCGTCACGCTTCTTCATGGCGCCGCCACGGCCTTCGGTGGCTTCCAGCAGTTCGTTGGCCAGGCGTTGGGCCATCGACTTTTCACCACGCTTGCGGGCGGCTTCCTTAATCCAGCGCATGGACAGGGCCAGACGACGGACAGGACGCACTTCCACGGGCACCTGGTAGTTGGCACCGCCCACGCGGCGGGACTTCACTTCCACCATGGGCTTCACGTTGTTGATGGCAACGGTGAAGGCTTCCAGAGGGTCCTTATCGGGGTGCTTCTTCTCGATCAGTTCCAGGGCGCCGTAAATGATGCGCTCTGCAACTGCCTTCTTGCCGCCTTCCATGATCACGTTCATGAATTTGGACAGCTCTACATTGCCGAACTTGGGATCCGGCAGGATTTCACGTTTGGGGACTTCGCGACGACGTGGCATTTTTTACCTCTATCTTTGCTTCAGTTGGCATCTTTTCAGACACCGCGAGAGCCAATCTCTGGACTCCCACTTACTCGACCCGCGCAGAACACCTGCGTTTGGGGTCACTACGCTGCACTTC
>NZ_QAIM01000672.1:0-1180 GCF_003061035.1 Acidovorax sp. HMWF018 | reverse complement strand
GAAGCGGGATAGTGGGAGATCCAGAGGGGGCCCACCCAGAACTGCGCGGGACAGTGCAATAGGCCATAGAGTGACGTCGTGCCCAGTACGAAAATCGCACGGTACTTGGTCATCATGGGTCTTGCGTGAGCGCAGCATGCTGCCAGCGGGCAGGCAATAGCCGTCTGCCACGTTGCCCTCGGTATCGCTGGGAGACATCTGGACGACCACCATGGCGGGGGTGGGAGCCAGATAGTGGGGGCACACCATCTCGAGGATGCGTTGTGAAAGCCGTGGGAACTCGGCGTCCATCTTCATCTGCACCCGCGCGGTCAGGAAGCTGAACCCCTCCAGGAGACGTTCAACGTACGGGTCTGCCACATCCAGGTCTCGCAGCGCGAGCCGGCCGGCCACTTTTGGAAATGCGGCAGCAAACTCGGCCCCCAGCTCACGCAGGTAGGCCAGCTCTCGGTTGTAGTACTCCACCAGACGCGGATTCATCGGTGTGTTCTCAGGGTCAGCTTCTAAGGTCCGACAACACCACTTGACCGGTTTCCAGGTCCAGGCTCGTCTTGAGCAGCAGCTCCAGAGGGTAGGGCATGGACCAGAACTGGCATCGGATTTCGAACTGCAAGGTGTTGTGGTGGTTGAGTGAATCGAACGACGGCAGGAGAGTCACCGTCAGTGAGTCGGGCAGGACCCGGGGCTCAAACGCCAGGATCGCGCGGCTCACATTGGCCTCGACGTCTTTCCAGTCCAGATCGGAAAGCAGCTTGCCCGCCAGGGGATTCATCCCATAGTTCAGTGTGGATCTTTCAGCATGCGCAAGTCCGGAAAAGTCGATGTGTCCCGAGGCGTTGCTTGCGTTGAGTAGCCAGCCAAGATCGCGCAGCAGCGCGCCGCGCAGGCGCGACTCGGTGACATACACAGCATCGGCCTGTTCCGTCCGTTGGGTGGGCTCATGATCGGTCAGGCGATCCAGCAGAGCCGGCTGCAGGCGATCCTTTTCGGTTCCAAAACCGCTCAGTCTTCTGGACTGCATGACAGGAATACGTCAATCCAGGAAGGAGATAGTGCGCACATCGAGCAATGCGTGATCTCCCTGGTCAGAGACCCACATTCGTTGCCCCCGGCCTGCCACATGCTCGTCCCCGATCTCTGCCCATTCCGTGCGTCGTGCCAGCCTCAGGCCGTCGTCATC
>NZ_QAIM01000671.1:0-2735 GCF_003061035.1 Acidovorax sp. HMWF018 | reverse complement strand
GACCCGGTGGCCTTCCGTGCCACATTGCTGCAAAAACACCCGCGCCACCTGAAGGTGCTGCAAAAGGCGGCCGATCTGGCGGGCTGGGGCCAGCCCTTGCCGCCCGATGCGTCGGGCGTGCAACGGGCGCGCGGCGTAGCGCTGCACCAGTCGTTCGGCTCCATCGTCGCTCAGGTGGCCGAGGTGTCGGTGGGTGCCGACAAGGCGATCCGCGTGCACCGCGTGGTGTGCGTGATCGACTGCGGCGCGGCCATCAACCCCAACCTGATTGCCCAGCAGATGGAAAGCGCTGTGGTCTACGGCCTCACGGCGGCGCTGTGGGGCGAAGTGACGATCAAAGACGGCCAGGTGCAGCAGAGCAACCTGCACGACTACCCCCTGCTGCGCATGGCCGACTGCCCCCGCGTGGAGACCCACATCATCGCCAGCGCCGAGCCCCCCGAGGGCGTGGGCGAGCCCGGCGTGCCGCCCATTGCACCCGCCGTGGCCAATGCCTTGTTTGCCCTCACCGGCCAGCGCCTGCGCGCGCTGCCGCTCAAGCTCAGCTGACCCGCCGCACCGGAGCCCCCATGACCACGACCATCAACCTCAACGGCAAACCCGTCGCTGTCAACGCCGAACCCGACACACCCCTGCTGTGGTTGCTGCGCGGCGAGCTGCAGATGAACGGCACCAAGTTTGGCTGCGGCATGGCGCTGTGTGGCGCCTGCACGGTGCACCTGAACGGCGAGCCGGTGCGCGCCTGCATCACGCCCCTGTCGGCCGTGGGCAGCGCCCAGGTCACCACCATCGAGGGCCTGCAGGGCCCCGAAGCCACTGCACTGCGCACCGCATGGACCGCGGTGGATGTGGCGCAGTGCGGCTACTGCCAGAGCGGGCAGCTGATGTCGGCCTGTGCCCTGCTGAAGAAAACGCCGCAGCCTACCGATGCCGACATCGACGCCGCCATGTCGGGCAATGCCTGCCGCTGCGGCACCTACCCGCGCATCCGGGCGGCGATCCACCAGGCCGCGCGCGGGCCTCAGGGCTGAGAGATCCCCCCTCCCAGGTCGAGCGAAACCTGCTCGACCACGCCCCCTTTTTCGGGCGGCATGTCGGCGCAGTACACGGCATTGCGCCCTGTGCCCTTGGCTTGGTAGAGGGCCTGGTCGGCACGGTTCACCAGCTCTTCAAAATTCATCCCCGAGCCCTTGTACAGGGTGGCTACGCCAATGCTCACGGTGACGGCCACCTCCTGCCCTTCGTCGCCCACGCACACCAGCAAGGACTCGACCTCGCGGCGCAGCGACTCTGCCACTTGCAACGCGCTCGCGCTGTCGGTCTCGGGCAGCACGATGACAAACTCCTCGCCCCCAAACCGCGCGACGATGTCCACACCGCTGCGCTTGTGCCCGGCACACACCTGGGCCACGGCACAGATCACGCGGTCGCCCGCCAGGTGGCCGTACAGGTCGTTGACGGTCTTGAACAAATCGATGTCTGCCACCAGCACGGACATCGGGTGCCCAAAACGCTCCGTGCGCTTGTATTCCTTGGCGCCCAGCTCCATCAGCGTGCGGCGGTTGGACAGGCCCGTGAGCGAGTCGTTGGCGGCCAGCCGCTCCAGCGTGGCGTTGAGCTGCTGCAGCAGGCGGTTCTGCTCGGTGAGCTGCTGGTTGATCTGGGCGATCTCGGTCTCGCGGCACTTGCGGTCGTGGATGTTGAACGTGACGCCGATCAAGCGCTTGCCGGGCGTCTCGCTGTGGCCGTCCATGATGCGGCCATAGTTGGCAAACCAGATCCACTCGCCACTCTTGGAGCGCAGCCGGAACTCACACCGGTACTGCGGCGTGACGCCCGTCAGGTGGTCGGCCACGGCCTTGCGCACGGTGTCGATGTCGTCGGGGTGGAATAGGCCGTAGATGTCCTGCACGCCCGAGACGATTTCATCCTCGGAGAACCCCAGCTCTTCAAACGTCTTGGTCGCCTTGCGCGTGACGTTGCCGGTGATGAGGTCGTTCTCCCACAGGTCCAGCCCGGCGGCCTCCAGGGCCAGCTCCAGCCGCTCCTTGTTCAGGTCCGCCTCACCCATGGCCATGACCACCTTTTTTCACAGCGTTCCGTTTCTCTCGTGCGTCGGTGCGGGCTTCAGGGTTCAGCCGGGCGGCATGCCACCCGCGTAACCGATATTGCGCAGCAGCGCGGCAAACGATGCCACGACACCGGGGGTGTTGTAGAGCTGGGGCGCTGTCTGCACCGCAATCACGCTCACCTGGTTGCCAGTGCTGCGGCCCGTTTTAGGGTCGAAATACTGGGCCAGGTCGTCGCTGGCGTTGGAGAACCCACGACCCGTGCTCTCGGAGTAGTAGCAGATCGAGTCGGGTGCAATGATGTCGGGGGTGGTGCTGGCCGCCGAATACATGATCAGGTTCTCGTTGAGGTTGTAGAGGTAATGTGTCTCGGTGCTCTGGGCCGGGTCGGGTGCATTGTCCAGCCGGATGATGCCCGAGTCCAGCGACGCGCTGGACGTGGACTGGCTGACCGAGGTGATGAAAAAGTTGGTGACCACGGCGCGCGCGGCACGGCCAGTGAGGTTCTGGATGCCCGCCGCCACGGCCTGGGTGCTCAGCGGCGTGACCGCCTGCAAGAGCTGCAGGCCCAGCTGGCGTGCCTGCTCCAGCGTGCCCGGAATGTAGCTACCCGACAACGCGAACTGGTTGCCCGCGTTGGAGGGCCACATCGCAATGCCCGAGTAC